>CAMWRR010000083.1 GCA_947176715.1 uncultured Rikenellaceae bacterium
GGCTTGGACGGGTCCCACGGCTGACGGGTAAGACGTCGGGCGTCGGCGAAGATGCGATTTACCGACGGCGGTGTCGCAGGGTCGGCGAAACACAACGGATTGTTCATCACGAATGCGCCTCTGTCGGGGTCGGAGAAGAATAGACGCTCCTCGGCGGGGATGTATATGACGCCGAAAAGCGGCTTGTTCTCTACCATGAGCGCTATGCTCACCACGAACTCCGGATTGTGAGCCACGAACTCGCGGGTGCCGTCCAACGGGTCGACCAGCCAGTAGAGATCCCAACGGAAACGCTCCTCGTAGAGGATGTTGCGCCCCTCCTCGCTCATGACGGGTATGCGCGTGGGTGCGAGCGACGACTTGATGCTCTCGTGCGAGAGGCGGTCGGCCTCGGTGATGATGGTGTTGTTGGAGTTGAGGCTGGCGGCTATCGTCCCCTCTCTGTTGTATATCTCCATTATCTTACGTCCCGCGGTGACGGCCGCTCCGGTGGCCGCGGCTATAAGGAAGTCGGTTAACTCGCGCTCTATCATCGTTATACTCTATATTATAATCCCCGAATTCGTTTATTACCAAGTATCTGCCGTACGCCAAAAATATGCCAAAATCAGAGGCCGTCGCGTATGCGCCTGTCCAATGCCTCCCTGTCGCCACCCGCTCTGAGGGCCTTCTGCCAATATATCACGGCATTGCTCTTCTCGCCCAGCCTGTACATGACATCGCCGTAGTGCATCAGCACCTCCGCCGACGGCGTCTCGTCGAGGGCTATGGCCTTGAGCAGATAGGTGCGCGCCTCCTTATAGCGGCCGAGGCGGTAAAGCACCCATCCGTAGGTGTCTATGTAGGTGGGGTTGGAGGGCTCGGCCTCCAATACCCGCGAGGCCATAACCAAGGCGCGGTCGAGATCGCGACCCTCCACGCTCAGAAAATAGCTGTAGTTGTTGAGCACGTTTATGTTGTCGGCATCGTAGGAGAGAGCCTTGTCGTAGGCCTTGTAACACTGCCTGATGCGTCCGGCCCGCTGCTCTATGTCGCCTATGAACCCGTAGTAGACGCTCGCTATAGAGTCGTTATCCGTCTTTCTGAGCCTCTTGCGGAGAGAGGCCACTGCGTCGGCGTACTCTCCGCGTTCGTAGAGGAGGGAGGCGCGGAGCATGGGCAGGTCGTAGTTGTCGGGGAAGCGTCCGAGGGCATAGCTCAGATAGCGCTCCACCGAATCGGGCTCGTTACGCATAGCCTCTATCGACACCACGCTGACAAGTGCGTCTACGGCTATGCTGTCGACAGTGTCGGCGCTCCGTCGCTTGAATATCTCCAAGGCCTTGTCCTGCCCCCCGGTGTATATGAGGTGTCGGGCGTAGAGCCTGTCGACCTCGTAGCTGTCGGGGTGGTAGAGGCGCAGGGTGTTGAGCATGCGCTCTATGACATAGACGTGTTTGCGGTAGAGGGGGATGTTACCCATGAGGCTCTCGAAATAGGCCACCTTGTCGGCAAGGGCTATCTCCTCCGAGGCGAAGAGCAGGTTGAGGATGTCGAGATAGTCGGCCACGTTGCCGGTATTCTCGTAGAACATGGCCGCCTCCACGAGCACCTCTATGTCGGAGCTGTCCTGCTCTACGGCACGCTTGAAACACATGGAGGCCAGAGTATCGGAACCGTTGCCGGCATGGGCTTTGGCCAAGATGGCCATGTAACGGCCGTTCTCCGGGTCGAGCGCCACCATGCGCTGGGCGTTGGCTATCACCTCGCGGGGACGGTAGACCGTAGACAGCAACTCGCCCTTGTACTCCAACAGGTCGAGGTCGTCCGTAAAGCGCGTAAGGGCGGTGTCGATAGTGGCTATGGCCGAAAGAGGCTGACCGACGGCATCCAACAGGGCGGCTATATACTTGTATGTCTGTATATCGTCCGGGTCGATGCGCCGGCATGCCCTCCACGCCTCCAACGCCTCCCGATAGCGACCCGCCTTTGTCAGAAGCCCGCCCACCTGAGCGGCGTACCACACGTTGGTGCTGTCTATCTCCCATGCCCTACGGGCGTAACGCAACGCCTCGTCGTTGTCGGCCAGTATGGTGGATATGCGGTACGACGAGGGGGCGTGCAGCGAATCGCTACCCAACGCCGCGCCGAAAAGGGCCAATGCGGTGCGTCCGTCACCCTCCTCCACGGCCTTTATGCCGCGCAGATAGTAGTCGGTGGCCTGCAGGGAGCTATCCTTGAAGCGCGAGGCCGTCACACGCACGCGCCCCGTCTCGTCCGCACGGGCCCCGAGGCCGGTGCAGAACAGAAGGAGCGTCGCCGCTACGATAGTCGTTATGTGTCTCGAAAAGAGCATCTCTCTTTTATTTCGTGTCGGTAGAGCCGAAGCCTCCCTCGCCGCGTTCGCTCTGGCTCAGGCTGTCGCACTCGCTCCACTCTATGCGGGTGTAGCGCGCCACCACCAACTGGGCTATGCGCTCGCCGGGCTGAACGGTGAAGGGCTCGTCGGAGAGGTTTACGAGTATTACCTTTATCTCGCCGCGGTAGTCGGCATCTATCGTGCCGGGGGTGTTGAGCACCGTAACGCCGTGTTTTGCCGCCAGACCGCTACGGGGACGTACCTGCATCTCGTAACCGTCCGGAAGCTCCACGTAGAGGCCCGTAGGTATCATGACCCTCTTCATGGGCGCTATCACCACCGGAGCGTCGAGGTCGGCCCTCACATCCATGCCCGCCGACTGGGGAGTCTGGTATTCGGGCAACCTGTTATCAGAACGGTTTATTACTTTGACTTGTTGTGTCATCGTCTTCTTTTTATTTTGTTTACTATGTTTTTTACCAAAGCCGCGGCGTCGATACGCTCCTTTCTTAAGAACAGCCACAGGAACGCCGCCATCAGCAAGCTGTTGAAAGCGAGCCGTAACGCCGTATTGTCCGGCGACACCGCCACCGACAGACCGTATATCGCCCCGCCCGCCGCCATGTAGAACACTGCCGAGCGCAGGTCGTAGCGTATGGGATAGTAACGCTGGTTGAGAGCGTAGCTGAGCACCACCATAGCGCTCTCGCACCCGAGACGCGCCCATGCCGAACCCTCGTAGCCCATGCGTGGTATGAGCAAGAGGTTGAGTCCGATAGTAACGACCAGCCCGGCCGCCGATATTATAACGGCGAAGACGGTACGGTCGGTCACCTTGTACCAGAACGACATATTGACATATATGCCTATCATCATGTTGGAGAGCAACAACACCGGCACTATCCTTATCCCCACGCGGAAGTCGGGACCTATGAAATACTGGAACAGATCGATATAAAGCGTTATGACGAGGAATATCGCCACCGACGCTATTATGAAGAACTTCATGGCCTCGGCGTTGGCCGTCTTGAAATCCTCCTTTTTCACATTGGCCAGAAACAGCGGCTCGGCGGCGAAACGATACATCTGTATGAAAAGATACATGAGCGCCGCTATCTTCATCACCCCGGAGTAGATGCCTACGGAACTCATATTGACCTCGGGCGGCAACAGAGCCGCGAGCAGCTGACGGTCGATGAACTCGTTGGCCGTGCCGCTGAGACCGCTGACGAGAAGCGGCGCGCTGAACACGAGCAACGCCCCGAGCAGACGGCGGTCTATGACAGGCCTGTAACTCCTCATCTGCGGCACGAGCATGGCTATGGTGGCGAGGCTGGCCACGAGATTGGCCACGAATATGTACCCCACGCCGAAACCCTCTATCCACATCCGGTCGAAAACGGGCAGGTTCTTCACATTAGGCAACACCGAATAAAAGAATAGACACAACCCCACGTTGATGACGACATTGGCCACCTTGGTTACGACGAACCGTCGGACCTTGTTCTCCGCCCTCAACTTTGCGTAAGGTATGGCCGACACGGCGTCTACCGCTATAAGGGCGCCGCTCATCAATATTATGGGTCTGCTACCCGCGCCGAGCGACGAGGTGTAGGCGTAGATAGGATCGAGCAGGAGCAACACGGCCACGAAAAAGAGCACTGCCGCCGCCGACACGGTAGTCATTATCGTATTGAACAGAGCGTTTCGACCCTCGGCTCCCTCCGCCTTGCCCACAAAGCGGAAGTAGCCCGTCTCCAACCCCATGGTGAGCACAGTAAGCCCGAACGGGATAAAGGCGTAGTAGTAGCTCTGCACGCCGTATTGGGCGTCGGTGAGCACACGGGTGAGGTAGATGGTGAGCACATAGTTTATGAACTTCACCAATATGGTGCTCAGCCCGTAGGTGGCTGTCTGCCCGGCGAGTTTCTTTACGATAGACATTTACGGAGAGCGGACTTTATTGCATAGAACATTTGACAATCTCTATACCCGCCCGTCGGAGCAGGTCTACCCCCTCCTCGCTGTGGTAGTCCTCGCAGAAGACCACCCTCACTATGCCGGCCTGTATTATCAGCTTGGCGCACTCTATGCAGGGCGAGGCGGTGACGTAGAGCGTGGCCCCGAGACTGCTGTTGTTGCTCTTGGCCACCTTGGTTATGGCGTTGGCCTCGGCGTGGAGCACGTAGGGCTTGGTGCGGTTGTTCTCGTCCTCGCACACATTCTCGAACCCCTGCGGAGTACCGTTGTAGCCGTCCGATATTATCATCTTGTCCTTTACCAGAAGGGCCCCCACCTGACGACGCACGCAATAGGAGTTCTCGGCCCATATACGCGCCATGCGCAGGTATCGCATGTCCAACTGGTGTCTCTTCTCGTCTTCGTATCGTCCCATGGCTAAAACAGATAGTTGTTTTCAGGATAACGCGTATGGTGTATGCCCCTTATCACCGCATAGAGGTCGCGTCGGAAAGTGGTTATGTTGACGCGCTCTTTGGCCGATATGAAGATGCAGGCGTCGTGCATCTTGCCCATCCACGTGTTGATAAGCTCCTCGAGCGGGATATTCTCGCGCGTGGCCTCGGTAAGGTCGTCCTCCTCCTTGGGGACGTGCCTGTATGCGTCCGTCTTGTTGAATACCACGAACAGCGGCTTGTCCAAAGCGCCCAGCTCTTCGAGAGTCTTGTTCACGACATCGTATTGCTCCTCGAAATTGGGGTGCGACACGTCGACCACATGCAGAAGCAGATCGGCCTCGCGCACCTCGTCGAGCGTCGACTTGAACGACTCTATGAGCTGATGCGGCAGCTTACGGATAAAGCCTACCGTGTCGGAGAGCAGAAAGGGGATGTTGTCTATCACCACCTTGCGCACAGTGGTGTCGAGCGTGGCGAAGAGCTTGTCCTCGGCGAAGACGTCGCTTTTGGAGAGCAGGTTCATTATGGTGGACTTGCCCACGTTGGTGTAGCCGACAAGCGCCACGCGCACCATGGCGTCGCGTCCGCTGCGTTGGGTGGCCATCTGACGGTCTATCCTCTTGAGCTCGCCCTCGAGACGTTTTATCTTGTCGCGTATTATACGGCGGTCGGTCTCTATCTCGCGCTCGCCGGGACCTCGCATGCCTATACCGCCCCTCTGACGCTCGAGGTGTGTCCACATACCGGCCAGACGCGGCAGCAGATATTTGTACTGGGCCAGCTCCACCTGTGTCTTGGCGTATGCCGTCTGGGCGCGGCCCGCGAATATGTCGAGGATGAGCGAGGTGCGGTCGAGGACCTTTATCTTCAGCTTCTCCTCTATGTTGCGTTGCTGGGCGGGTGAAAGCTCGTCGTCGAATATGACGGTGTCTATCTCTTTGTCGGCCACGTAGGCGGCTATCTCGTCCAACTTGCCGGGACCCACGTAGGTACGGCTGTTGGCCTGCGGCAACTTCTGGACGAACCGTTTCGCGACGGTCGCTCCGGCGGTGTCGGCGAGCATCTCCAGCTCGTCGAGATACTCCTCCGTCTGCGACTCCCTGTCGGTGGGGCGCTGAACGGCTACCACCACGGCCCGTTCGCGTTCGTTATCGTTGAGTATTATTCCGTTGTTCAATCGCATCGTGTTGATTTTATTCTACCAAGACAATAGGGTCGGTTCGGTTTCGACATTGCCGAGGCGGGGTTTCTCTTCTGCAAATGTAATAAAAAGGGGGACACCGTCCCCTTTTTAAGCCAACTTTATGTCTCGGCCGAGTCTATATGTGATTTCCCGCCCGCCGCAAGGCTCGGTCTCAGTTCCAACGGGTATGGCGATAAAGCCCCCCTCTGCGACGCCAGTATGTCAGCAACACGAATCCGAACAGCATACCGCCGAGGTGGGCGAAGTGGGCGATGTTGTCGTTATCCGTTATCCCCAGCATAAGCTCCAGCAGACCGTATGCCATAACGAAATACTTGGCTTTCATGGGTATGGGAGGTATAAGGAGCATTATGCGGTCGTTGGGGTGCATCATGCCGAAAGCGAGCAGCACACCGAATACCGCCCCCGATGCCCCTACGGTGACACGGTCGTTATAGAGCCTCAGAAGCTCCCTTACGGCCTGTTCCGCCCCCTGCACGAGCGGGAAGCTGTCGGGCGAGGCGCCGTCGAACGAGGGGACGGAATATACCCCCTCGCCGTATTTATAGAGGAAGTCGACGAGCAACGAATTGGACGGATTATCGAAGAAAGCCTGCGCCGTCTCGGCCATGTTCCCGAACTGCCACATCAGCACAAGGTCGTGAAGCACCCCGCCCCCTATGCCGCACACGAAATAGTAGACGAGAAACCGGCGTGTGCCTATGTCGTTCTCGAGTATGGAACCGAACATCCACAGGGCGAACATGTTGACGAACAGATGCCCTGTGCTTCCATGCATGAATATGGAGGTGACTGTCTGAAACAGACGGAACTTGTCGGACCCGAACGTATGCAGGGCGAATATGTCGTCGATGCGTCCTCCCCACGGAAGCATCGTCTGAGCCATGAAGACCAGCACGTTTACGATGAGCAGATTCTTCACTGCCGGTGTCAGTCGGTCGAACATCTTGCGGAAATTTAATCGTTATACTCGTTCTATCGCCTCGCCGATTACCAAAACCGGCTTTATCGTTCCGGCGGCAATAGCAATTCTACCTTATGAAAAGATTGTCTATGTCGGTGCGGCCCAAAGCCACGTATATCAGTGTGCCGTCGGGCGTATAGGTGAAATCGTCGCACCTAAGCAACTCGTCCGTCAACGCCTCGGCCTCCGCGGAGTTCAAGGTGGTGGAGCCGGAACGCGACGCGGCTCTCGCCAACGAGGCCACGAACCGGCGGCGTCTGTCGCTCTCGTAGACACCCTCCTCGGCCGTTTTGACCCCCTGCAGCACCTCCTCGAAGAGGGCGGCGGCATCAGAGGCGGTGTCGTCGGCGGGTATGGCCGTGATGGTCACCGTAGAATCGTCGTTCAGAGAGAAGTCGAACCCGAGAGACGATAGCTCGTCGCGACACTCGCGCGCAAGCCTCATATCGGCCGGAGTAAGCTCGGCCACGGTCTCGAACAGCAACTGTTGACGCGCTATGTCGCCGCCCTCCGAGGCCCTGCTCCACATACGGTCGAAGAAGAGGCGCTGCCGGGCGCGACGCACGTTTATCATCAGCACCTTGCCCCCCACGGCGGCCACCACATAGCCGCCCGCCAACGGGAAACATCCGGTGGCCTTAAGCTCCGGCTCCTCTATCTCTATGTAACGCTCGTCCGCACGCGACGGCTCGTCTACGAAACCCGCCTCGCCGTACGACCTGCCGCCGCCCGACGGACGCCACGACGCAGAGGCCGAACCGCGACTGCCGGCTACCCTGTCGGACAACCCCGAATCGAACTCCACGAACTCCTCGACAGACACGTCCGCACCCGCCGACGCGGCGGCAACAGGCGACGACTCCGACAATATGTTGGTACGGAAAGAGTCGTCCACACCCTCCACCGCCTTGGAGAAGGAGAACTTATCGTCGAACGGGTTGAAATAGCCGCCTGCCGAAAGCTCTATCCCCGGTACCTCCACGACCTCGCCAGCCTTGACCCGGGGTATATCGAATCCTG
>CAMWRR010000084.1 GCA_947176715.1 uncultured Rikenellaceae bacterium
AGATATATACACCCGTAGAGTCTACATCCATATCCCACGGTCTGAAATATTCCCCGGGACCGTTACCAACTTTGCCGTAGTGCGCGTAGGGTTCTCCATCCATGGTGAAAGAGACTGCAGTTTGCCCCTCAATCGGGTCCAATATGAAAATCTTGTCGTTTCGTGCAATCGCTTTTCTAACGTTGGCAAATAGCGTGTTGTCGTCCTCTTTGAGGACCACTGTCTTGGGACGCTCGCTACACTCCATCACTCGGTCGTAAAAGTCGGGGTCGAGGTTTATTGTGAGGCGGTCGCACTCTATTGTTCCGTCGGTTGACCCTGTGCCTGAGTTGCAAGCCGATAAAAATACCATCCCCAATAGGGGCAGAAATAGTCTAAACATAGATGGTGAGATTTGGTTACCCCCTTCCATGTGTTCTTATGGATTCGAGCGTTTTGTTACGTCAAATCTAATAATTTTTTTGTCGTTATCCAAATCTATGTAAGAGATAATAAGGGAGAAGAATCTCCCTTATCGTAGTATGTCGTTCTGTCTAAAGCAACAGATACACCGCCGCACCGCAGATATACCCTGCCAAGGCGAGCGCCGAGAATCTTTTCAGGTAGTATCCGAACGATATCTTCTCCATGCCCATCACCGCTACGCCTGTGGCCGAGCCTATGATGAGTATGCTGCCGCCGGTGACGCAACAGTAGGCAAGGAATGTCCAGAATGCGCCGTCGGTGGCGAACTGCAGTGCGTATGCCCCTGCCGCAGGGTCGGTCACGATGCCGTACATGCCCATGGTTCCGGCCACGAGGGCCACGTTGTCGAGGAACGACGAAACTATGCCGAGTATGAACGCTATGAGCAGGGGGCTGTGCAGATGCTCGTCCAACCAGCCCGATGCCTGCGAGAGCTGGCCGGCGGTGTCTAAGGCCGCCACCGACATGAGTATGCCGAAGAAGAACATTATCGTCGACATGTCTATCTTATGGAATACGTTGGCAATGGAGAGCTTGTCTTTCTCCTCTATGGTGTCTATGCGGCTGTACATCAGGTCGGTGTATATCCACAGTATGGCCAGTCCGCACATTACGCCCATAAACGGAGGCAATCCGGTCAGCTCGTTGAATACGGGTACCGATGCCAACGAGAGTATGCCTATCACCAGTATGATAATGCGTGAGCGTTTCTTTATCTGCGGCAACAGGTCGTTTTCGGCGTGTACCTGTCGGTGCATGTCCCATCGCTCGTCGCGTTTGAAGAAGGTGAAGTAGGCTATGGTGAGGGGCACGGCCATGCAGACGAATGCGGGCAGGAACAGATTGGAGATCTGGTGCCACGGGGTGAGGTTGCCGCCGCTCCACAGCAATATGGTGGTGACGTCGCCTATGGGCGACCACGAGCCCCCGGCGTTGGCCGCTATCACCGTCATGGAGCAGAATATCCACATCTCCTTGCGCTCGGGGATGAATTTGCGCAATATGGCTATCATCACTATGGCTGTGGCGAGGTTGTCCAGAAGGGCCGAGAGAACGAATGTCAGAAGCGATATTATGACCAGAAGACGCCGTTTGCTACGGGTGTGTATGCGGTCGGTTATCACGCGGAAGCCGCCGTGGGAGTCGACTATCTCCACTATTATCATGGAGCCTATGACGAAGAATAGCGTGGTGGCCACATCGCCGAGGTGCTCTATTATGGCGTACTGGCTCAGGAACGAGAAGTAGCGGTCGTGCGGCGACATGTCGCTTACCGACGGCACTTTGGCTGTGAAGTCGGCCAGAGCCTCGCTGTATCCGCTTCCGAGCACGCCGTCGGCATTTATGAACAACATGCTCCATAGCAATATGGCCGAGGAGATGGCCACGGCTGCCTTGTTTATCTTGATCTTGTCTTCGAAAGCTATACAGAATATGGCCGCAATGAAGACCACAGGCATTAACGCGTAAATCATGATATTTTAATTTATCTGAACATCTCTTGTTGTCATGTAAAATCCGGTCCGGGCGAAGCGAATGGCATCAGTCGCTTCATCCCGAAGAGTGAGGCCACTGACCTATTCCCGCAAGGGTTATGGGCGTTGTCAGCCAATACGGCTCGACCGCACCGTTTCACGCTATGCGCGCTCCCCGGCGATAAAGATAAATTACAGTCTCTTGTTGCCGTTAGAGTCTTATCCTATAGCGACGGAGAACCCTGCTTGTTATCCGAAAATATCCGGATACATGTTCCGAAGAGAGGTGCACGCATAGGCCGTTAAAGTTCTGCCAGTAGCGTCTCCATCACTTTCAAAAATCCTGCCGTACTCTCTATGTCGAGTCTCTCGGAGGGCGAGTGGGCGCCTTTTATGTCGGGGCCTATCGACACCATGTCGAGCTCCGGCCTTTTGGCAAGGAAGAGTCCGCACTCCAAACCCGCGTGTATGGCTTTTATCGCCGGGTCGCGTCCGTACACCTTGCGATAGGCCTCTGATGTCTTTTCAACTAACGGCGAGTCGGTAGAGGGCGACCATCCGGGGTAGCCGTCGCTCTGGCTGACATCGGCGCCGTAAGCCTCGAAGTGGGCCTTCATGACGGCGGCGAGCCACTCTTTACGGCTGTCGGACGAGCTGCGTTGCGAGGTGGTGATAACTACGCGCCCATCCTTTATCTTTACCGAGGCGAGGTTGGTGCTCGTCTCCACCAGCCCCTCTATCTCGGCGCTCATAGATATCACGCCGTTGACGGCGGTGAACAGAGCCTCCGTAAGCCTGTATCCGAGGTCGGTGGTGAGCGCCTCACCCTTCGCCTTGCCTGTGCGGGTCATCTCTATCGAAAGCGACGGCTCCGTCTTGCGGTACTCTTTGCCTGCCGCCGAGTTTATGCGTGCCACTATGGACTCCGCCTGACGCACCGCCGAGGGTATGACAGCCAGTGAGACGGATGCCTCGCGCGGTATGGCGTTGCGCAGATTGCCGCCGTCTATGTTCGTTATCCATAGCGGGGTCACGTCCAGCAAGGCGTGCATCACACGGGCGAGCAACAGATTGGCGTTGGCCAGTCCGGCGTCTATGTCGTCACCGGAGTGTCCCCCTTTAAGGCCGCTTACGCGTACGGTTACGGCGGTCAGTCCGTCGGGAACCACAGTGCGCTCGGCCTTGAACGAGGCCACCGTATCTATGCCTCCGGCACACCCTACGAATATCTCTTCGCTGTCCTCCGAGTCGAGATTGATAAGACGGCTTGCCGTAATCATATCCTCTCCGAGCGACCGTGCCCCTGTCAGCCCCGTCTCCTCGTCTACCGTGAACAGCGCCTCTATGGGCGTATGGCTCATCTCTTTATTGTCGAGTATGTACAACGCCACGGCCATGCCTATGCCGCAGTCGGCGCCCAGAGTGGTGCCGCGGGCGCGGATATGGGTGCCGTCCACGTATGCGGGGATGGGGTCGTTCAGGAAATCTATCTCTACGTCGGGGTCTCTCTCGCACACCATGTCGACATGGTTCTGCAGTGCCACCGGCTCCGTGGAGTCGCTGTTCTGCGCCCCTTTGAGTATGGTTATGTTGCCGGCATCGTCCTCGCGGTAGGCCAGTCCGCGCTCATCGGCGAACTCTTTTAGCCATGCAAGTATCTTGCCCTCGTGCTTGGAGGGACGCGGTATCTGCGTTATACGCTCGAAGATGCCCCATAAAGAGGACGGTTCGAGTTCCGATATTCTCATCGTCTGACTTTTTTGTTAACGGGTATTTCGTGGGGTATGATACTCTCCTGCAAGTATAATTTTCTCAACAGATTGGCTATGTCGGTGTTGTCGTGCATCCCGGCCAACGGTTCGAGTCCGTGTCCTACGGCGAATATGGCTACCGGTGCGGCGGTGTGGGAGCCGGTGGTCCATCCTAACCCTGCCGCTTTTGACACTAACATCGATGCCTCGTATATGGCCCGGCTCTTGCTCTCTGCGTATATCTTTTCAAGCTCGGCCCATTCGTCGTCGCTCACCTTTATGTCGTCTCCGAGCCTCCACATCTCCTCCAAGGCGGTACGGGCGTCGCTCCATGACATATCGCTCTCGCGCACCAGCTTGGTCAGCATCGAAGCCGAGCCTTTGACATCGCGCAGACGATCTATCGGCAGTGTGTAGCCGTTGGCGTAGTTGCCCAGAGCGAAGCCGCCGGTCTCGTGGTCGGCGGTTACTATTATCAATGTCTCGTGCGGGTGTCGCTTGTAGAAATCGTATGCCACCGCTATGGCCTTGTCGAAGTCGAGCGTCTCCTCTATGGCCGCTTTGGGGTCGTTGGAGTGGCACACCATGTCTATCTGTCCGCCCTCGGCCATCAGGAAGAAGCCCTCTTCGCCGCCGCGATTGGAGAGGTAGTCTATAGATGCCGACACCATTTCGGCGAGTGTCATGTCGTCGTCGGAGCGGTCTATGGCCATGGCCAACAGGTTGGAGGGGGCCTCCTCACGCTCTGTGAGCAATACGGGCGATTTGGCGTTCTTCATCTTTTTGAGTCCGTCGCGGCCGCGCATGCGTACATAACCTGCCTTGTCGTAGAGGTTGTATATGTCTACACTGTCTTTGACAGGTTTAAGGAACCCAGAGCCTCCGTAGAGATCGAATCCCGCCTCTATGCCGTCGAGGGCTATCTCGTGGTAGAGACCGCGGTTGGGACGGTGGGCATAGAACGATGCCGGAGTGGCGTGGTCGATGCTGACGGTGGTTATGATGCCTACGGCCTTACCCGCCTCTTTGGCTGTGTGGGCTATGCTGTACAGCTTGTCGCCGTCGGGGGCCATGCCTATCATTCCGGTGTTGGTCTTGGAGCCGGATGCCAGCGCCGTTCCTGCCGCCGCCGAGTCGGTTATGTGGCTGTCGGCACAGTCGGTGGAGGCTATGCCCGAGATGGGCAAGGCAGACATGGTCAGTTTGTGGTTGCCGTAGCCGTAAAGGGTGGCTCCCGTGTAGTCCGATGAGGTGCGCGCAGAGTAGTATTGCGCCGCGTTTATCAGTGGTATGCCCATGCCGTCGCCTATGAAGTAAAAGACATATTTAGGACCCGCGGCCCATGACATGCTCCCTGCAATACATGCCGAGAGTGTAAGTAACAGTCGTCTCATTTTCCGAATATTTTTGCAGTTATGTAATTCATCGTAATGTAGCACAGCCATCCGAAGAATAGGCCCGTGACGGTGCCGAAGAATATGTCGGCAGGGTAGTGCACGCCCAAGTATATGCGGCTGTAACATATCGCCGCCGACAGAACCATTACGGTGACCGTGTACCACCGTCGCCGTATTACGAGGGCCGTGAACAACGACACGCCGAAGCTGTTGGCCGCGTGCGACGATACCGTCCCGTAAAGTCCCCCCACATAGCCTCGCACGTTGTGTACCAGCCCCTCCAAGAGCGGCTCGTGGGTGGGGCGTAGCTTGGGCAACAGATACTTGAAGGTGGTCGACACCCTGTCGGACAGAAGCACCACCAAGGCTATGAAGAGTATGGCCGTGAAGAACATGCGTTTGTCGTTGTATCTGCGCCACATTATCCACAACGCCACTATGCCTATGGGCACCAATGCCAGCTTGCTCGACAGTGCCCACATCAGATTGTCGATGACAGGGCCTCCGTCGCCGTTGAGGGCGAGGAACAGCGACCTGTCGGCCTCGAGAAAACGTTCCGCGAATGTCATTGCGCCACCTCCTTCTCCCAGCTTTCGGGCGTGAAAGCACGTGCCGCCACCGTGCGGTAATATTGCTGTATGTATGCCTCGAACAGGCGTACCTTCTGCGGGTCGGCCCGCTCTTTTATGTCTATCTTCTTCTGCGGGTCGGCCTTTATGTTGAACAGGCTTATCAATCCGCTTTCGGAGAACTGGTAGAAGAGGTCGCCATCCGTTATGCCGTATGTGCCGTCGTAATACCCTGCCGCGAAGTGGGGCGATGCCGGGTCGAACGCGTCGTGTCCGAACGCCACGTAACTCTCGTCCACACCCAGCATGGGCAACAGCGTGGGCATTATGTCGAGGTGCGATACGGTCTGCTCCGTAACCCCTTTAAGCCCTGCGGACGGCATGTAGAAGAATATGGGTATGGTGTGGCTGTATGGCGATACGCGCAGAAGCTCGTCTTCGGCCCCCGATCCGTGGTCGGCTACTATTATGAACAGCGTCTTGTCGAACCACGGCTTTTTCGACGCCTCCCCGAAGAACTGGCCGAGGGCGTAGTCGCTATATCTTATCACTCTGTGTATCGGCAACTTGCCGTCCTCGAAACGCCCCTCCATGTGAGGCGGTACCTTGAACGGCTCGTGCGACGAGAGGGTGAATATCGTAGTCATGAACGGTTGCGGCATAGTGTCGATGTTTTCGAGGGCGAAGGGCAGGAACTTGTCGTCCCATATCCCCCATTTGCCGTCGAAATCGGCCGGTCCGTATATCTGTTCGTAATCTTCTCTCGACACGAAACGCTCTATGCCGGTCATGGCCCCGAATGCCGCGAAGCTCATCGAGCCGCGCGAAGCCCCGTGCATGAATGCGGTGGTGTACCCGAGGCTGTCGAGTATGCGCGGCATGGCGTAATATTCGGCCTGCGACTGGGGCAGACGCATGAAGTTCTTGTTATACGACGGTATGGATGCCCATATCGCAGGCATGGCGTCTATGCTGCGTATGCCGCCCTGATACCCCTCGGTGAACAACAGCCCCTCGCCGAACAGCGAGTCGAGGAATGGCGTGTAACTCGGTTGCGTGGCCGGAAACGACGGGTTGAGCGATTTTATGTGGGGTTTGCCGAAGCTCTCGAGCACCAATATCACTATGTTTGTATTCTCCGGCAGACGCGGACGTGTCAGCACCGTGTCGACGGCAATAAGGCGCGTCAGGCTGTCAGGCACCGCACCGGAGTGTATGGGGCGGTAGGTCTCGTCCAAGCTCTTGGTGCTCATGTATCTTACCCCCTCTAACTTGTTGCCCCATGTGCGTATCACGCAGAAAGGGTTGCTCAGCACCAGTTGCGATAGCTCCGGGCGCACGAACATGGCGGCGTCGCTGACGTTTATGGGGAATCGGTCGCCATCCGTGCGGTAGCCGCGTATGCCCAACACAGCCAAGAAGGTGAACAGGGCGAGCCAGAATGTACGCACAAAATAACGTACGCCCCGTTGCACGAGCAGATTCTCCCCGCCACGGTATCGCACTACCCTGAAACAAGCCAGATACATCAGCACGCATAACCCTATCCATATCAATGTTCCCTGCCAGTAGTCTATCAGCATCGACCCGAACAGCTTGCCTGCGGTAGGCTCGCTCAGATAGTGTATGTCGTCGGAGGCTATGCGGGCCAGCTTGTACTGGAAGTAGAAGATGTCTGCAATGTCTACGAGTAGCGCCACCGAATTGAATATCATGAACATAACGGTGACAAGCCGTTGCCATCCGCGTCTCTCCACGAAATCGAACGGCAAAAGCCACATTACTATGAACAGTATGTTGACGTAAAATATCGAGCCGGAGTCGAACACGAGCGACGCCTTTATCACGCCCCATAGCTCCGATGCCGCCGGCGTACCTATTATACTGCGGTTATAATAGTAGAAAATCACACGGCACAAGGCGTATATGACAAAGAGAAAGATTAGGCGCGCCAACATCACCGGCACACGCGTATTGGATAGTTTTTTAAGAAACCACATGTCGATCTTCGGAATAAACAAAGGCAAAGATAAAAATATAAGGCGAAAATATCAAACCCAAGGCGTATGGACGGTTATGGCGGGGCGTTTCGATGATAGACAGTCGCTCGAAAAAATAATTGATCGTATAACCCCATGATTTCCCGCAATTTCAGTAGATGTCGGGAATAATTTTCATTAAATTTTTTGGAGATAATAAAAAAGTCCCT
>CAMWRR010000085.1 GCA_947176715.1 uncultured Rikenellaceae bacterium
ACCCTATCCGTACATCTATCGGGTTGTCGTTCTGATCTAAGATATCCTAATGGTTATTTAGGGCGCAAGCCTCAGATCTTGGGATTGTCACATAGTTTTAAACGGGATCCTTTGTCTCTATGTTTTGTAGGGATGATAAAGGATTGATTTAATAAACGTTTAAACTTTATGACAATGACAAGAGCTGGTAGAATAACTTTGGCAATGCCTGTATATAATGTGGAGAAATATGTGGAACGGGCTTTGCTTTCGGCACTGAATCAAGACTACGATAACCTTGATATAGTGGTTGTGGACGATAAAGGTAAGGACTCGAGCATGGATATAGTGCGCAGAGTCGTTGCTACGCATCATCGGGGCAAAGATGTACGCATAATAGAGCACGATAAGAACATGGGTATAGGGGCGACACGCAATACCGCTGTAGACAATGCCGAGGGTGAGTACATAATGTTCATGGATAGCGATGACTATATCACCGATGATTGTATCAGTAAGTTATATTCGTCGGTTATTGATAATGGAAGCGATATGGTAGTTGGCTCGTTCGACGAATTTATGTTGAGTGGCGGCAACGGCAAAGTGTTCAGGCAGGTTGCAGGTAGTAAAAGCGGAACAGATGTACTGTACGAATGGATCTCCTCTCCGTTGGTTTATGTTCAGTCATGGAATAAGTTGTATAAAACGGATTTGTTGAGGCGAAACAATGTGAGGTGTATTCCGTCGAACCGTAACGAGGATGTGTTTTTTACATTTCAGTTGCTTAAACGTGTCACTTCGGTGTCGTTCGTTTCAGATATAACATATCATTATCAGACGATGAATCCGGAGGCAGTCACTTATAATATGGCTACAGGGGTTTTCGATGAGAGAGAGCATACGCAGTATGTAGGAATACTCGATAGCATGTTGGAATATATGCGTGAGCACAATCTGTCTAAAGACCGTTTTTTAAACGAATATTTCTTGTGGTTTTACAGGATAAGGATCGGAAGTGCGATAAATGGCAAGGGGTTGTCTTATTGCGATAAGGTTAGATATATGAATCAGTTAAGATCATTGCCGATTAAGAGTATAGATTTCCCCGGTATGGTGGAAGGTGTGCGAAGATACGGCATAGGCTGGCTATATTCGGCTCTTCCGGTGCGGTTGTCAATGTTTGTTTATAACTGTCGTAAGGCATTTAGATACATTAGTCGTTACGACAAGTAGTAGATCTAACTTTTATTGCCGAAGAGAGAGGGTCTAAGATAAATTCAAGTTTTTATTAAACCTATAAATTTGAGCAAATGAGAAGTCCCGTATTGTTTCTTATATTCAATCGTCCGTACACCGCCGAGCGTGTGTTCGAGGAGATACGCAAGGCTCGGCCTCCGCGTTTGTATGTCGCTGCCGACGGTCCGCGACCCGATCGTCCTCAGGAGAGAGAGTTGTGCGAACTTACGCGTGCCGTAATAGCTAATGTCGATTGGGATTGCGAGGTAAAGACACTTTTCAGGGAAAAGAATCTCGGCTGCGGAGTTGCAGTATATCAGGCCATATCGTGGTTTTTTGAAAATGAAACAGAGGGAATTATTCTTGAAGACGATATATTGCCTCATCCCGATTTTTTCCCATTTTGCGACGAATTACTGGAGCGGTACCGCAATGACGACAGGGTGGCCATGATAGGCGGGCACAATGTGTTTTATCCTAAAATCGACAGAGAGTCCTCTTACGGGTTCATGTCGATAAGCCATATATGGGGATGGGCTACTTGGCGCAGAGCGTGGAATCGGTATGATTACAATTTGGAACGATATTCCCGTCGCGATTTTGTAACCGCATTGAAAAATACCTTTCCTGATATACGACAACGCCTGTATTGGAAGCGTATATACGATATGATGAAGAGCCGCAAGATCGATACTTGGGATTATCAGTGGTCAATAGGTATTATCACGACAAATAGCCTTAGTGTTGTGCCCTATGTAAATCTGACAAAAAACATTGGTTTCGATGAGAATGCCACTCACACTCTGAACACGAATATACACGAGCTTAATGCCGAAGTTCTACCAATAATGCCTTTACGTCATCCTGATAATGTGGAGAAAGATTTCGATGCGGAAAAGATAGATAAGAACAATGAAGGAACGTACATGAAATGGCGTAGTTTATGTCGGTATAAGGTGTCGTCTTTTTTAAGGAATCTTAAAAGGGGACTGTCTTAAATATATCTCACTATTTATAAGTGATGAAGATTCTTTACGATCATCAAACTTTCGGATTACAGAAGTTCGGCGGTATCTCGAGGTATTTCGTCGAGTTGATGTCTCGTCTTCCGGAGGGATACGAGTTCGATAATTCCATCGTACTTTCGGATAATGTGTATTTGAACGGTGCTTCTGACAAGTTGGCAAAAGGCAGACCTTTCAGGCATGTGGTGAGAGGCGATTTCAGAATAAAGGCTCTTGTTAATAAAATAGACTCGTTGCGGAGAGTGAGAGCAGGGAGGTTCGATGTGTTTCATCCCACATATTACGACCCATATTTCCTAAAAAGTCTTAAGCGGCCCTATGTAATAACTGTTCATGATATGATTCATGAGAAGTTTCGTGAGATGTTCTCTCCGAAAGACAAGACAGAGAAATTTAAAAAAGAGGTAGTGGCAAAAGCCGACAAGATAATAGCCATCAGCCAAAATACGAAAAAAGACATAATAGATATTTACGGGATACCCGACGACAGAATCGAGGTCATATATCATGGCCATAGCCGTAGTGAAAGGCAAGCTGTTCCGGTAGACGGTCTTCCGGATAAATATATTCTTTTTGTAGGACAACGAGGCGGATATAAGAATTTCGACAGGCTGTTGAGAGCTTTCGCACGCATACACCGCATCTATCCGGAGATAAAGCTCGTATGTACCGGACAGGTGTTTGGCGGACAAGAGATGGCGGATATATCCTCGTTGAGGCTCGAAGATGCCGTGTATAGATATTTCGTGTCCGATGCCCAGTTGGAGTATCTGTACAACAAGGCTCTTTGTTTTGTATTTCCGTCTCTTTACGAGGGTTTCGGAATCCCCATTTTGGAATCGTTTGCGGCAAGATGCCCCATTGCGTTGAGCAATACGAGTTGTTTCCCGGAGATAGCCCGTGACGGAGGTTTATACTTCGACCCTTATGACGAGGACAGTGTCTATGAGACGCTGATGAAACTTATAGACGATAGCTCACTTAGGGGCGAATTAGTTGCTAAAGGTAGCGCTATTTTACAGAACTATTCGTGGGATAAAATGGCTGCAGCGACGGCCGAGGTTTATGGAAGTGTTGTTAAGTAGGCATTAAGCATGAATAATAATAACCTGAAGATATCTGTTGTAACCGTCTGTTATAATGTCGTAGATACTATCGAACAGACGATGTTGTCGGTACTCGGGCAGACATATCCTAATATAGAGTACATTGTTATAGACGGCGGCTCTACCGATGGAACCGTAGACATTATCCGCAAATATGCGGACCGTCTCGCGTACTGGGTGTCGGAACCGGATAAGGGTATCTACGATGCTATGAATAAAGGTATCGTGGCTGCTACGGGCGATTATATCAATTTTATGAATGCGGGGGATAGGTTTTACGACAATAACACAGTCTATGATACAATCGCTAAACTCATATCGGATGAAGATGTGGTATATGGCGATACTATGCACGTAACTAATTGGGGAGAATATGTTGTAAAGGCTTCCCCGTTGAGTAGTCTGGTAAGACGTATGCCCATTGTTCATCAATCTATATTCGTCAAAACTTCATTGATGAAAGAGCGAGGGTTTGATACCTCTTTTAGGATATGTAGCGATTATCATTTCTTTTATAATTGTTATGCCGGGAATCGATCATTTCTATATGTTCCGCTAATAATTTCCAAATACGATCTGACTAAAGGGGTGTCGTTGAATTATAGAGTCAAACTTCGTGAAGATGCCCGAATATGGGGCGTTAGCGATAGATTGTCATGGAAAATAAAATATAGATGTATCGTCTTTTATATGGATGCAAAGAATGTCATCAAGAATTTAATGCCCCGAAACGTTTTGCAGTTATATAAACGATATATTATTAAAAAACGTAATTTAAAAACATCGGCTTCGTCTCGTACGAGAGAGTAATCACATATTTGTATGTGACATATTTACCAAAGTAAACGTTGTGAGATAAATATTACATTCGCATGCGAACGGTAAAAATCGTTGATTTCTATTCGATAAAGGCATTTCATGAGGTGTTCAACCTGTCGTTGGTGTGTATTTGTGCCAAGATAGCGGACAAGGTGACATATAAACTTCCGAGAGGGTATTGGCAAAATATCGCCTCTAAGCTATCTACACTTAAAGATTGCGATATATCCAAAGTGGTACTGAAGCCTAAGCCTGCGTTTGAGCGTAATTCAAAAGCCGCCTCTTTTGTGAGGCACGTATTAGGATTCTGGATATGTCTGTGGGAATATCTCACCTTAAAGCGAGACTCTTTGCTGATATTCAACTATACGAACTATTTTTCGTTACCTATAATACTTGTTGTTAACCGATGGGTAAAGAAAAGAGTGATATTCACTATACATGGAGAGCTCGAATTGCTCGAAAAAGATGTCCCCATATATAAAGTGTCGGGAATCTTTAAACGGATAATATTGGCTTCATTCAGGCATTGGCTCCATAAATCCAATGCCTATGTGCTTGTATTGGGCGATTCGATAAAGAAAAACCTGACCGATTTATTCCCTGACATAGAGAATAACATAATATCTATCTGTCATCCCATGATTAATCTCGACCGGACGGATTGGAGTGTTAAAAGGCGTGGCGACAAGTTGGTTGTAGGCACGGTAGGAGTGATGAACCGCGCCAAGGGATTGGACTCTCTGATAAAACTGTCTGATTTGCTAAAGGATGATATTGTTGCCGGAAGATTAGAGCTAAGATGTGTCGGTAGGGTGTCCGGGATTAACCTTTCGGATTATCCTTTGATTAAATGGATAGGTTCGTACGATTTCTTGTCTCGGGAAGAGTTCAACCGCAATGTCAAGGAGTTGGATTATGTGCTTTATCTATATTCCGATTCATATAAATTTTGTGCGAGCGGGGCTATATTGGATGCGTTGATGTGCCATAGACCCATCATATCGTTACAGAATAATTATTTTGACTATATTCTTGACGGCACTAAGATAGGATACATGTTACCCTCTGTGGATTCTGTTTGTGCCACTATCATAGATTTGGTCGCCTCTAATGATAATGCACCGTCTTTCGACCGGGAGTTTGACGGATTGTTGAGGAAAACGTCTGTCTCTGTAATTTCTGCCTCATTGGAGCTACAACTAATTGATAGAGGTGTCTTTTAGGCCTTGGATGTATGTATCTGTATTTCATCTTCATTATACTTTTCTGTTTCGCAGCCGGAGAATGCCTGAACATCTCATTAAGAAAATTCCCTCCGCTTTATAAGGTCAGTTTTTGGTTTGCGATTCTTATCCTTATCATGCTGTCGACTTTCCGTTGGGAGAACGGAACGGACTGGGACACATATTATAGCTTCTTTAGATATTTAGATACTCCTACTCTTTTGAGTTATATGGAGCCTGGGTTCACCTTATTGTCCTCTATAAACTCCAGCTACACCAACTATACGTTTCATCTCGGCTGTATGGCCGTTTTATCTATAATGCCAATTGCACGTAAGGCATATCGGGTATCTCCATATCCGTTGCTGTCGTTGTTCGTCTGGTTTGCCATATCTCTTGCAAATATATTCCCGGTACGTCAATCCGTAGCTATCGCAATATTCGTATTTTCTTGGACTTATATTGACAAACGACAGGTATATAAATATCTATTGTGTGTGCTTTTGGCCATGACATTTCACTATTCGGCCATAATCACCATTCCCGTCTACTTTATATGGCATAAACATATTTCAAAGAAAATGTTGCTCCTGAGTATAGTCGCTGTCTCTATTGTAGTTGTGATTTCTCAGGATTTTATTATGAATATGCTCTCTAATATTGGAGGTGTATTTGCAAAGAAGATAGAGTTTTATTCTAACAAAGGCGATGAATCGTTCGGTTCGATATATTCTCCGAGAGAGGTGCTGATAAGGGGGATTATCAATAGGAGTTTCTTTTTCGTTTTTGCAGTTCTATTGTTCGATAAATTACGCAGCAAATATCAATATCTTAATGGCGCAATAAACATGTATTGGTATAGCATGTTGCTTTTTTTGACCACGACACCCATATCGGTTGCATTGGCTCGCTTGACTATGTATACCGATGTCTCACAGATAATAATAGTCCCTTTTGTGTTTAAGTTGAGGATGCCTTTGACCTCTAAAATATTGATACTTGTTATTATAGGGCTTTACTTCTTTATGAGATTCAGAGGTGTTGTCAATAATTATTATGATTTGTATGTGCCGTACCACTTTGTTTTTGGTGCTAAACTTTAATTTATATAGACATGATTTCTTTGATAATTCCTACGTATAACAGCGAAAAGTATATCGAAAGATGTTATAAATCGATATGCATTCAGACCTATAGTGACTGGGAGGCTGTGTTTGTTGATGACGGTAGTGTTGATAACTCGAGAATATTACTTGATTCATTGGCTGAAACAGACTCCAGGGTTAAGGTAGTGTCAAAAGTCAATGAAGGTGTCGCAGTGGCTCGTCAATGGGGTATTGAGGCATCTAAGGGGCAATATATTACTTTTTTAGATATCGATGATGAATTGTTGCCGGAGGCTTTGGACATTTTAATGGCCGGATTCTCGGAGGATGATATAGATATTGTAATTGGCGGGATGCAACTTACTCGTGATGGTAAAATATGTAAGAGGATTACCTATAAGAATGCCGTTATTTCAGGAGTGGAGTGTTTTAAAATGTTGTGTTGTGGTACGCTTAGATGGCAATTGTGGGGGAAGGCATATCGCAGAACGTTGTTTGACAATATTGTGACACCTAATGGCTTGAAGGTCGGGCAGGATATGGCGGCATGTTTACAAGTTGCATTAAGAGCCGCTCGAGTGAGGGTATTGGATTGTGTCGTGTACGATTATGTGCAGAACAGCTCGTCGGTGTCGCATACTCGACTTGAGGTAAATACTATAGATGCGTTAAGGTCGGCTTTGTTTGTGGAATGTGTGTTGCAGAAAGAGATTGAGCGTTACGATCTATACAGTGATGTCGACTCTATGTATATGTTATGTGTGTCTGTAGCTCTGAATAGGGGAATCTCTTATGACAATAATTATCTACAAGACTCTCTTGCCTCTCATTTTTCTTTTCGTGCCTTAAGACGTATCAATTGGTTAAAAGCTATAAATATAGCTGTGTTTAAATATCTACACATCAATCTTGCTTCTTATCGTTAAATGGTTAAGTGAATGCAATCTTTTTCTGTGTTAATATCCTTATATTACAAGGAGTCTGCAGTATGTCTGTGCCAAAGCCTCGACAGCATATTAAATCAATCGGTCAAGGCCGATGAAGTGATACTTGTCGAGGACGGGCCGCTGACCGACGAACTTAACGAAGCAGTAGAGGAGTATGCGTCAAGATTCCCGGAGATTAAAATTGTGAAACTTCCCGAAAACAGAGGTCTCGGCAATGCGCTTAACGAGGGGTTGAAATATTGCACCAATGAGCTTGTCGCTCGTATGGATACGGACGATATTGCCCGATACGACAGATTTGAGAAACTGGTGGCCGTTTTTGAAAAGTATCCGCAGGTGGAGGTGGTGAGTTCTTGGATTGATGAGTTTGAAGGCTGTATCTTATACACATA
>CAMWRR010000086.1 GCA_947176715.1 uncultured Rikenellaceae bacterium
ACCGAGCGGGCCGGAGCCTCCCCCCCATCGGAGGCCAGCAATAGAGATTAACGGTGCTATAAGCATTATTCGCTAAAAGTGCCTAACAGCATCTATAAAACCTCCAGCGAGATGCGGTCCCCCGCAGGCTCCGTCCCGCTCTCCGTCACTGCTTGAAATCAAAGCAAAGAAAATCACCCTCCGCACAAAAAGCGACAAACACTCCCGCCGCAAAACGAAAATCACCTATTTCTCAGTCGTCAACGATATGGCCCCGCATATCTCGGGAGAGGTCTCGCCTACCCATCCGCACTGCTGGTTAATGGGGTTATAGACTCGTACGAATGTGATTTTATCCAACGCGACAGGATTACCGTCGGCATCTATGGCATCGCTTATATCGAACTTATTGCCACCTCTGGTATCGGGGTCGTTGCCTACTACGGCATCGTAGTCGTCAGAGAAGTTATCGGCATAACCTACGCTCAACGTCTCGTGCGTCCAGTACTGAGCCTCGCCGTCACCGCCCATGTTTTTGGCGTTATTCTTGAGCTTGGTGCCCCTGAAAACGAGCTTCTCGGGCACATTACCGTCGGCGAAATATCCCCCCAGAGGGTATATGCACTGCGAATAGAATTGGGCCACCTCCACCGTAGGTATCACACCGCTTCCGCCGAAATTGTCGGTCCATGATATATCCGATATGGCCGACAGGTCGTCCGGACGATAGTAGGTTATCTCATAACCGGTACACTCCACCTCCTCGGCACGGTTCTCGCTCTTGAGCTCGTACCACGGCTCGTCATCGTCACGCACGCCGTTACCGTTGGCATCGAACGCCACCTGCACTATGCCCGGCTCCGAATTGCTGTACTGCGGATATTGCGCATCGCCGAAAGCGTTGCCGAGTATCACGAAGTCGACACCGTCGCGGTTGACCACATCGTGATTGAACCTGAATACTATGTAACCGCCGAATCCGCCTAACGACACCGTGCTCCTGCCGGCGTGCAGCTTACCGTCTTCCACAGTGTAAGCCAGCCTCTTGGCCGCCGCCATATCGGCAGTGGTGGTGTTGACGAACTGCCCCGGCGCCGGCAAGAACTCCAACACCTCCGATATCCACTTTACCGGAGCTTCCGGATCGAACTCGACTCCGCCCTGACCCGGATTATCACCGCCCTGACCCGGCTGATCGCCTCCTCCGGGATTGTCGCTATTGCCGGGTTGCTCGGTGCTGCCACCGTTAACGGGAGGCTCCTCTCCTCCATCCGACGGTTTGCCGCAGGAGCACAAGGCAACTATCATCAAAGCCATACAAAGGCGCAGGGTTATCTTTCTCATAACAATCGAATTTTAATCAACGAATGCGGCAAATGTATAGCAATTTTCGATAAATACAAATTTATTTTATCGAGACCACGCAAAAACACACCGTCAAACAAACGCAGACGGCTCAAAAATCAAAAATAACCGCAAAAACAACTTTTTAGTACAACATCCATGTTTTATGCTTCCAAACAAAACTTTCTTGCCGACACCTACCAAACCCTCCTACCGGGACAGAGAGAGAGGAGCGCACCACATCTCCGAGCGTGCGTCACCTCGCACGACACGAACATCGGGCAGACAAAAAAATTTGCATAATCGAATATTTTTTGTCTACCTTTGCCGACGAAAGGTTTCCGCGAAGTCGTCATCGGCTTCGACACGGAATTAAAAGGGAATGCCGTGAAAATCGGCAACAGTTCCCGCTGCTGTAAGTTCTGAGGCTACGGCCTCTTCAGATCGGACACTCTTTTGCCACTGTCTTAACGATGGGAAGGCGATCCGGTCAGGAACAAGTCAGAAGACCTGCCTTTCGACGGTGATTTTGCAGACTGCGGAGAATGGTCTTGAAAAATCGTTTCAATCGACACACCCATTGCGGCACTCGTACGAAAAGATGTAGAATCACTATAACAGCTTGATTTTACGTACTTTTTATACTCACGATCATGAAAAAACTATCCCTTTTCCTGTCGTTGGGAGCGCTTCTGCTAACGGGATGCGCCAAGAACGACTACGAAAATTTCGGAGCCCCGGGCCAAAAGGCCATAGTGGCTGTCACGACTTCAGGCATGGATGCCATGCGTAACGGCGACCTGATGGCTATACAGATCTATCGCGCCGACGAAGCCGATGACTACAAGCCCTACGCGCACGGCCTTTTCGACGCATCTTGCTCACCCAAGTTCAATGCCATAACCGGCGACAGCTACAAGATTACCGCCACCACTGTGCGTCAGGCCGACACCAAGATAGCCAAAACGGGCGATGTGTACGGCAAACCTTTCGCCACCGCTGCCACAGAGGGCTTCATCTACGATGACAGCGAGCTACAACTCTCATCGTCGGAGGTAGAGACTGCCGATGGCGGCAAATACGACCTCCCGAACATCGAGCGTTACTACACCGAGACATCCAAACAGATAAATTATCCGGGCCAGAAACTGACATTGGAGATGAAACCGGTATCGTTCAAGGTGACTACAACTCTCGACGACAACACCTTGGACGGCCTGAAACTCTCGGTCACCGGAGCGCCGGAGGTAACCTTCTCCAAAGAGGAGGCCGCCGCCTACAGGTCGACATACGGGGCCGAAGCCGCACGTTCTACCGTAACGACGTGGTATCAGGTAAAGGATATAGTTAAGGCATATTCGGCCACTGACGAGGAGCCGTATTCAGAGAGTTTCAGAATCACCCTCACCGACAAGAACGGGAAGATCATCTTCGAGACGAAGAACAACATAGAGGCCGGCACCGGCGACGACATCAGCATAACCGCCAACGAAGACGGGTATATAGTATTCGACAAGACGACCAGCGTTCCTGCCGAAAAGTTACTGACAGTCACCGACGACAACCTCTTCTACGGCGAGGTACCCGCAGGCACACAGAGACGTTACCGCGTGTCGATAGAGGCGCAGGAGCCCGACCCCGACATGGTCAAATGGTATGTCGACGGCACGCTAAAGGGCAAAGGCACGGACTTCACCTACACAACCGAGGCCGGCAACCACACCGTCAGCTACAAGATACCGGCCGAATACTCCGCCACCGGCTCGGAGATAACCAAGAGCGCGGCCGTCAACGTATGGACCTCAACCGGCATATACATCCTCAACGAGCCCAACATGACAGCAACGGAGACCACAAGAGGTATAAACCGTTACACCTACGGCTCCGCTACGGTAGAGCGTTTCGTAAAGGGCGACTACACAATGTTCGGCGCCACGGCCCAACACATAACCAACTGGGCCGGACACCTCTACGTAGTATCGCCCTACGTACAGTCGGGGGTATCGTTCTCGTCGTTCGACGCTAAAACAGGCTCTTTCGTCAAGGCTGCCAAATCGGTCAACGATGCCGCAACCTCGTCGCTACGCGCATTCGCAGGCGTATCCCCCACACAGGGCATCATAACATCGAAGCAAGGCGCATGGATAGTGACACTCGACAACGGCGACTTCGAGATAGGCGCCGACAAAATCAGTGGCACCGAGAGCGGAGCCGACAACGTGTTCGTGACGGACGGTACTGTTTTCATAATAGCCAACGGCAAAGCGCTGGCATACAAGGCCGAAGGGTTCACGGCATCGAGCGAGCCCAAGGTGTTGGGCGATGCCACCGTAGGTTTCGTACAGAGCAAAGACGGTTACGTGTGGGCGGCCAAAGGCGGCAACCTGTTGCGCATAGACCCGTATGAGCTCTCCGTAGAGACCGTTACAATAGGAGCCGAAATAAAATTCTCCTCATCTCCGTGGAAACAGGCGTCATGGGTGGCATCCACCACAGAGAACGTCATGTATTTCACCAAAGACTCATGGGGCACGAGCAAAGAGGTCTACAAATACGACATAACCACCGGTACGCTGACACCGCAGTTCATCGCCGCCGAAGCTATCGACAACTACATGCTCTACGCCACCTCTCTCTACTTCGACCCGCAGAAAGGCGAGCTGTTCTGTTCGGCCATAAAAGGTTACGGAGCCAACTCGGCCTATAACGCCCTCTTCGGGTTCACCGGCGACGGCACGAAGACCACCGAGGTGCTCTATGACACCACCGACTCGGAGATATACGGAGAGAAAGACATGTGGTTCCCGGCAATGATGTGTCCGATAAAGAATTTCGCCTCTCCGGTCAGATAACCGCTCCGGTCTATCGTACCCGCCCCCGAGGCGGACAATTTACAAAGCCCCCATACCTTATTATACACTGACGGCGTACCGAACACAAGGTACGCCGTCTTTTCATACTCCACCGGACAACAAAAAGGAGAACCCACGGCCTCACAACCCGACACGCCGTTTTCTCCTCAATATAGCGACACAACCGACATATAAAGTTGATTCAAAAAGGGGGCCATGCCCCCTAGTCGCCGAAGCAGATGCCGACACCTTTGGCTGTCTCCACTATGTCGGAGTCGGGGTCTACGTAGTGCATCTTGCCGATGGCGTCGGTAAGGGGCACGCTGACAATGTCGGGATGGCGGTAAGAGACCATGCGTCCGAACTCGCCTTTCTTGACCAGCTCGAAGGCCTTGACACCGAACTGGGTGGCCAACACGCGGTCGTAGGCTATGGGTATGCCGCCGCGCTGGAGGTGTCCTAGTATGGTCTCGCGCACGTCGCCGCTGTCGAAACCGGCCTCTTTGATGGCACGGCTCACCTCGTAGGCCACGCCGCCCATACGGGCGTTCTCGTAGCCAACCTCGGTGGATGTGTGAGAGGTCTCCGTGCCGGCTATGGGCTTGGCCCCCTCGGCCACCACTATGATGGCGGAACCGCGCCCCTTATGGTAACGCGACTTGAGCTTGGCGACCACTTTATTGACATCGTAAGGTATCTCGGGTATGAGACACACCTCGGCACCTCCAGCGATGGCCGCATGCAGGGCTATCCAGCCGGTGTGACGACCCATGACCTCGAGTATGAAGGTGCGGTTGTGAGAGGCTGCGGTGGTCACGAGCTTGTCTATGGCGTCGGTGGCTATCTGCACGGCCGTCTGGAAACCGAAGGTAAGGTCGGTGGCCGAGAGGTCGTTGTCTATCGTCTTGGGCACGCCCACTATGTCGAGACCCTGCTCGAAAAGCTTCTGCGATATGCGTTGCGAGCCGTCGCCGCCTATGCTTATGACCGCATCCACACCCATGAAGCGAAGTTTGCGTATCATCTCCTCTGAGCGGTCCACATACTCCCATTCGCCTGTGCGCTTGTTGAAGACCGGCCATGCGAAGGGACCCCCTTTGTTGGTGGTCTCTATGATGGTGCCGCCCTGATAGTGTATTCCGGCTACCGTCTTCTCGTCGAGCAGCTTTATCTCCGTAGGCTCCCACAGGATACCGTTGTAGGCCTGAATGCTTCCGAGCACCTCCCACTCCTCGTCGTCCTGAGCCGCACGCTTTACTATGCCGCGTATCACGGCATTAAGTCCGGGACAGTCGCCGCCGCTGGTCGATACCAAAATTCTTTTCATCGGTCGTATATTTTCTGCAACTTGACTATGTGATAACAACTTACGACACTAACAGGCAGAACAAGCAACTTCTCCCCATTATAAGTCAATCGCAAAGTTATCACTTTTTCCCGGACCGGCAAATATCCTGCCGTTCTTACCCGTAACGACATATCCGACCGCAATAACGACGCCTATCAAAAGATAAACCGACATAGCCCATGCGTTACGGCGTCTCTCCCCCGACATCATCTCTTCGGGAGCTATGCCGCATATCCGGGGCATCTCTCCCGACATGTTGCGTTTGGCCACTATTACGCCGCCGTGCATAAGCACCATGCCGTTCTTGCTGCGTACCATCGACTTGAGCTGCGTCTCGTCCATATTCACGCATAGCAGACCACCCCCCACGGCATCCGACACAGCACCCAGATCGAGCTGTGTGGCCACCGCCGTGACCACACCGCAACCGGCATAGCCGCGCAATATGTCGAGATTCTCTCGGAACGACGGGGAGGCGGTCTGGTCGAGCGAGCGCACCGTCACCAGAGCGAGGTAACCGTCATGCGACAGAAGCTCGTCGCCCCTATCCGCTCCGTCGGCATCCACGGCCGAGAACGAGGCGATGGGGGGAGTGTAGCCCTCGCGCACCACATCGTGCTCCGTGCTCAGATACTCCCATCGGGTATCGTCCCACCATGTGGTGTCGTCTACCTCGAATAGCCTCTCATCGCCGGTCTGTCTGTCGCGGTAGAGGAGCCTTACGCTATACTCTCCCGCGTCGGCACCCTCCGGCATAGCCATTGCCGCCTTTATATCCGTACCCTCGCCGTAAGGAAGAAAGTCGAGCAGAGGCAGACGAGTGGCCGCATACAACGGCATGAGCAACGACCACGCGCCGAGCAACAGTGCGGTAGCGGCCTCGCGACCGGTAGTGCGGCCCGAGATACCGCGACCCGCGAAAAGCAACACGGCCGGAACAATAAAGAGCACATTCTTGGCGAAGGTCTCGCCGTTACCGAGCTTCAGGAAATCGCCGAAACACCCGCAATCGCTCACCGGCACTATCTGCCATATAACGAACGTTAGCACGGTGAAGAAGCTCATGAACGCCAGAGCGGCCCACGCGAAAAACCGACGATAGATACCCAACGCCAGCATAACGCCTATGAACAGCTCCAACGCCGGCAACACCACGGCCAACGGCCAGGCGAGAGGCACGAGCGAATCGACCCCGAAAGCGTGAAAATACTCGGTGAACTTGATTTGAGAACCGGCCGGATCTACCCATTTGGTAAACCCCGAGAATATGAACAGAACGGCAAGCACCATTCTAGAGACATCAACTACACGTCTGTTTATCATAGCATTAACTGTTATCGGCATTTACGGCGAGCCTAATAAAAAGAGCCCGTCGGATTATCAAAGATAAAAAAGTTCACCTATTTATCGCATGGCGGCAACCGGAAATATCTCACAAAGGCGAAAGATTGCATGCGCTCAGATTCATTTCAACCGAGTGGACCGGCCTTGACGGATTTACCGTAGAGCAATAAATCCCCCCGCCTCCAAACAAAAAATTCCGGATAAGAGTTTTATCCGGAACATATATGGGCAGGCGGGAAAAGCGTCCGCACCGCAATACTACTCGTCGTCGTCGGAGTCGTCGGCTATATCTTCGGCCCCTTCGATATTCTCGTCTTCGTAATAATCCTTCTCCTCGTCCTCCTCGGGCTTGTCGTCTATCTTGACATCCACCTTTATAAGGTAATGTATATCCTCCGTCTCGAGATCTACGGCATAGAAAAAGTCGCCCGGACCCTTATCTACCCTTATCATCGCATCCTGAAATCCGGACGGATAACTCTTTTTCAGCTCCTCCCTCAGCTCTTCCGAGATGTTCTTATAGCTGACTACCAGTCTTTTTTTCGTGTTCATAATTATGATAGATACTACTTTTGTTCGCTTTAATGCAGACGTTTTACCGCCTCGGCATAACCAAACTCCATTTGTTTCTGCCCTCGGCTTACCGAAAACGTTCGCTTCAATGCAGACGTTTTCTCGCCTCGGCATAACCAAACTCCATTTGCTTCTGCCCTCGGCTTACCGAAAACGTTCGCTTCAATGCAGACGTTTTCTCGCCTC
>CAMWRR010000087.1 GCA_947176715.1 uncultured Rikenellaceae bacterium
GCTCTTTTGCGACGAGGATATATTCCGCAAGCTCAACCCCAAGGATCTGCCGTCGGTTCAGGGCGTGCTGGCATTGGAGACGCGTTGGGCGCTGTGGCAGCCCGACGGGGGAAAGTTCAAACGTGTCATAGCCTCCATAAACGCCCATTTCAAACGTCGCTATCCGAACGGTTTCGGCCCCGACGACATCAGATACGCCGACAGGGGCAACGACCAACTCGCGGTGATAAGCTATACGTCGGGGACCACCTCGCTGACCAAAGGTGTGATGATAAGCGGCAATGCCTTGGCCGGCAACGTATTGTTCGGCATAGACAACTACGAACATATCTTGGGCAAGAAGTTGACGGCCACCTTGTGCGTGTTGCCGTTGTCGCACACCTACGCCACTGCATTCAACCTGCTTGTGCAGTTGGCCTCCGGCGCCCGCATAACCATGCTGGGGCGCATCCCGTCACCCAATATAGTGATAAAGGCGTGCAAAGAGACACGGCCCACCATCCTCTGCTTCGTGCCGCTGGTGATGGAGAAGATATACAAAATGAAGATAGCGCCCGTGATAGGCAAGCCGTTTGTGGCGGCCATGCTCAAAACGCCGGTGATAGGCCCGCTCATATACAGGGCCATAGGTCGCAAGCTCTATGCGGAGCTGGGCGGCGCGGCATACGATGTGATAATAGGCGGCGCGGCGTTCAATCCCGACATAGAGGCATTCTTCCACAAGACCGGATTCCCGTTCACCGTAGGCTACGGCATGACGGAGTGCGCCCCGCTCATATCATACTCATATCATAAACAGTTCGTTCCCGGCTCCGTAGGGCGTCCCCTCCCGGGCCTGATGGAGGTGCGTATAGAGAAAGCGACCCCCGACGCCGCCACCGGCGAGATTCTCGTGAGAGGCGAGAATGTGATGCTCGGGTATTACCGTAACGAGGAGGCCACCGCCGCCGTATTCACCGAAGACGGATGGATGCGCACCGGCGATTTGGGCTACATGGACGATGAGGGCAACATATTCATCAAAGGCCGCTCCAAGACAATGCTCTTAGGCTCCAACGGCGAGAACATCTATCCGGAGGCCATAGAGTCGAAGCTCGACAACCTGCCGTTAGTGGCCGAGTGCATAGTGTTGCAGAGGGGCGAACGGCTCGTCGCGTTGGTTCATCCCGACTACGCCACGGCGGAACAGATGAGGTTAGACAAGACCAAGATTCCGCAGATAATGGACGACAACCTCAAGACGCTCAACTCCATGCTGGCCCGATACGAACAGGTCGCCGCCATACTCATATCCGAAGAGCCGTTCCCTATGACCCCCAAGCGTACGGTGAAACGTTACCTCGTGGAGAAGGCATTTGCCGAAAGACCGTCGGATTTCGTGTAATACGACGTATCCGTAACGGAGGATCGGGAAGTTGCACTATCCTGCAACAGTACATCTTACGGCCATTTGCCCGGGTGACAGGCGATAGGCTCCTATCGCGTGTCTCCGTAGGGGGAGTTCTCCGTCACGGCAAGGTACGTCACAAGGCGGCAATGGACGGCGAGGGACGGCAATAGGCGGCGAGGCGCACTCCTTTGCAGGCTCCGACCCTATGTGACACATATCTGCGCTTAAAAGAGAGCCTTTATCTATGAATTTACACACCTATGCGGGTCTTCTGTTTTCCCCTGACATGTTTTCCCCGGACAGGATGTGTTTGGTCTCCTTGTCAACGCACGGATTGTCAATGCACAGATTGTTAATGAACGGATTATCAATGCACGGATTGTCAATGCACGGACATAATAAAGCGGAGAGTGTCTTACTCCTCTCCGCCACGCCACGGTCCGGTCGAGCGGGAGGTGTTTAACATCACCGGCTCGGACCGTCACTTTCAAAACAGTTAAAATACAGATATAGTTACGGTTATTGTAGCAACGCTATCTAATTCTGTCTATAACCTCGCACAGACGTCCGAATACGGCCTCTATGCCGCCCATGCCGTCTATCTCGATATATTTGCCCTGTTTCTCGTAGAACTTCTTGACCACCTCCGTCTGGGCCTTGTATACCTCTATGCGGTGGCGTATCACCTCCTCGCTCTGGTCGTCGGCGCGGCCGCTCACCTTTCCGCGGGCGAGCAGTCGGGCCACCACCTCCTCGTCGGGGACATCCAACGCTATCATGGCAGTGACGCTCTGGCCGTGTTGCGACAACATATCGTCGAACGCCTCGGCTTGCGGAGTGGTACGCGGGAAACCGTCGAATATGGTGCCGTTACCGTCGCTATGCGCCTCAATGTAACTGCTTATGATGCCGATAACTATCTCGTCGGAGGCCAAGGAGCCGTCTTTCATCTGCTCCTGCGCTTCGAGCCCGAGCTTGGTGGCGGCCTTTATCTCCTGACGTATCACCTCGCCCGTCGACAGATGATTCAGACTGTAACGCTCTTTGAGCTTGTCCGCCTGCGTACCCTTTCCGGCACCCGGAGGACCGAATAAAACTATGTTCAACATTGCCTTATATTTTATGTGACTTTATCCGCATCTGTTCACTCTCCTACCCATCCCTGAGCCGTGAGCGCTATCTCCGAGCCGTCGGGCGTAACCAACGCCGCCCCCTTCTCCGGAGCGGTAAGGTGGCCTATCACGTCTATGCCGCCTATCCTCACGACATCCTCGTAACGGTCTACCGGCACCGTGAATAGCAGCTCGTAATCGTCGCCGCCGTTGAGGGCCGCCATTACCGGGTCGATACCTATCTGCTCCCCGAGCTCGAAACATTTAGACGATATGGGCAGACGGTCGAGATATATGCGTGCTCCGGTGTTCGATCTGCGGCACAGGTGCATGGTCTCCGATGCCAGACCGTCGGATATGTCTATCATGGATGTAGGCCTGATGCCGCTTTCGGCGAGTGCCTTCACCACATCCGTACGCAACAGCGGGTGCAACTGACGCTCCAAAAGATACTCGAACCCCTCCAGTTGCGGAGCCACTCCGTCGTTGCCGTGAAGTGCGCGCTTCTCGCGTTCGAGCAACTTGACACCCATGAACGCGGCCCCTAAATCGCCGGTCACGCACAGCAGGTCGCTGTTTTTGCCTCCTGCCCGGTAGACTATCCTGTCTTTGGCCACCGAACCTACGGCGGTTACCGCTATGCTCAACCCCGTCATGGATGCGGTGGTGTCGCCGCCTGCCAGGTCAATGTCGTATTTGTCGCAGGCCGCGCGTATCCCCTCGTACAGCTCGTCGGCCATCTCCACGGTGAAACGTCCGGAGAGGCCTATGGATACGGTGATCTGTTCGGTGGTGCCGTTCATGGCCGCAATATCGCTCGCCGCCGCCACGACACACTTGAAGCCCAAGTGTTTAAGCGGCGTGTATGTCAAGTCGAACGCTATGCCCTCCAGAAACATGTCGCTGCTTATGAGCGTGTAGCTATCCGCGTCGCGCTCTATTACGGCGGCATCGTCCCCTACGCCCGTCACGGTAGAGGGTCTGCGGCATGCCACACCGTCGGTGAGCCTGTCTATGAAACGGAATTCCCCTAAAGACGATATATCCATACGAAACTTTTAAAATATACTGTTTTCAGACGTTATTATTCGGAAACGCTTACCGCAGCTTGAAGTCGGAGCCGAGATACACCTTGCGCACCATCTCGTCGGCGGCGAGCTCCTCGGCGCTGCCGGCCTTGAGAATGCGTCCCTCGAAGAGCAGATAGGTGCGGTCGGTTATGGCCAATGTCTCGTGTACGTTATGGTCGGTTATTATGACGCCTATGTTCTTGTCCTTGAGCGTGCGGACGATGCTCTGGATGTCCTCCACCGCTATGGGGTCGACACCTGCGAACGGCTCGTCGAGCAGTATGAACTTGGGGTTTATCGATACGGCGCGCGCTATCTCCGTGCGACGTCTCTCGCCGCCGGAGAGCTGTATGCCGTAGCTCTTGCGCACCTTTTGGAGACGAAATTCGCTTATAAGATTCTCGAGACGCTCCTTTTGGTACTCCTTGGTGTAGTCTGTCATCTCGAGCACCGCCTTTATGTTGTCTTCCACCGTGAGACGACGGAATACCGACGCCTCCTGTGCCAGATAGCCCACTCCGAGCTGTGCCCTGCGGTACACGGGCTCGCGGGTTATGTCTATGTCGTCGAGGAATATCTGCCCGTCGTTGGGTTTTATCAGACCGACGGTCATGTAGAAAGTGGTGGTCTTGCCGGCGCCGTTGGGACCGAGAAGCCCCACTATCTCCCCCTGCGACACCTCTATCGACACATGGTCGACTACAGTGCGCGATTTGTAACGTTTGACCAGATCCTTGGTGTGTAGACGCATATCGTTGCCGTTTTACGGCGGTATGAAGCCCCGCCGTTAATCGTACAAAAATATAAAAAAAAGCGATATCGTGCGGAGGAGCGTTCAAATTTTATAGGCACGGCCTTTCGACCGTGAGCCGGGAGCCGTCCCTGAAGCGCGTGCGCCGCAGAAGGCTACCGTCTGCGCAGCTCGGCTATATTCTGCCTTATTACCACTCTGCCCGAAACGGTTCTGTACACCTTTACGGGCATCACCTCCTCTTTGGGCGGCACCGCCTTTTTCACAATCAGGAATACCCCCAAGACAAGCAATATCAAAGGACTTAATATCGCGAATATTATGGTCTGTATAATTCTCATGGCTTTACTCTTTTACAGCCGCATCGTTGCGGTTTACAATACATCGGCAACTTCTGTGCCAAAAAGAGAGGCACCGCGGTACTGCGGCGCCTCTCGGCAGGTGTGCCTGTGCGGCTAAGGCCGTCGCACCATTGCCGACAGTTGCGACTGGTAGAGCTTGTAGTCGCGTATGGGGGTGGATGCCACGCCGCTACGTTCCGCCGCGAGGGCTATGGCGGCGCTCACCTTGGGCAACAGGCGCGGGTCGAGAGGCTTGGGGATGAGATAGTCGCGCGAGAAGAGCAGCCGTCCCTCTATGCCGTAGGCCTCGCGCACGCATTGCGGCACCGGCTCTTTGGCCAGTTCGGCTATGGCCCTTGCGGCGGCTATCTTCATCTGCTCGTTTATGACGGTGGCCCCCGAGTCGAGCGCTCCGCGGAATATGTAGGGGAATCCTATCACGTTGTTGACCTGATTGGGATAGTCGCTCCGTCCCGTGGCGAAGATGAGATCTTCACGCGATGCCTTGGCCGTCTGGTAGTCAATCTCCGGGTCGGGGTTGGCCAGAGCGAATACGATAGGGTCCGGAGCCATTGAGCGCACCATGTCGGCCGTGAGGATGTCGGCACGCGATACGCCGAGGAACATGTCCGCCCCCGCCAACGCCTCCCCGAGCGTGTCTATGTCGCGGTCGGTGACGAACTCGAGTTTCTCGGGGGTAAGCCCCTCCCTTTTGCGGTTTATGACCCCCTTGCTGTCGCACATGACGATGTTTTCGGGCCTTACTCCCAACACCTTGTAGAGTCTGGTGCAGGCTATGGCCGCCGCTCCGGCTCCGTTGACCACCAGACGGATGTTCTCCGCCCGCTTGCCCGCTATCTCGAGGGCGTTTATGAGCGCCGCCGAGGTTATGATGGCCGTGCCGTGCTGGTCGTCGTGCATGACCGGTATCTTCAGACGCTCTTTCAGCCTTCGTTCTATCTCGAAACACTCCGGGGCCTTTATGTCTTCGAGGTTTATGCCCCCGAACGTAGGCGAGATATTGACTACGGTGTCGACGAAAGCGTCCACCCCGTCGGCCGCTATCTCCATGTCGAAGCAGTCGATGCCGGCGAGCACCTTGAAAAGCAACGCCTTTCCCTCCATCACCGGTTTTGCCGCCAAAGGGCCTATGTCGCCTAATCCGAGCACCGATGTGCCGTTCGATATGACGGCCACCAGATTACCCTTGCCCGTGTAGTCGTACGCCAGATGCGCATCTTCGGCTATGGCGGACGAAACTGCGGCCACACCGGGCGTGTAGGCCATAGAGAGGTCGTGTTGTGTGGATGCCGGCTTGGTCGGCACGACGGCTATTTTGCCTTTCGGCTCGGCTCTGTGATACTCCAGCGCGTCATGAAATATCTGTTCCGAATATCTCTTTTTTTCCATTTCTAACACTTTTTAATATCTTTGTTTTTAGATTAAGTGTGCAAAAGCGTGCTTTTCTTTCAAATAACTGCTAAACTTGATTCTTTGATGAATAACTACCCTGACCTGAAATTGCGAGACGTAGAGGGCAAACGGGAGGTATTCGACCCATTGCGCAAAAAGTGGGTGGCATATACTCCCGAAGAGCATGTCAGGCAGACATTTATCCTCTTTCTCACGCTCGACAGAGGCGTACCGCCCGAGCTGATAGCCGTAGAGCACAGATTCAAAGGTGCCCTCGGCAAAGAGTATCGTGCCGACATAATAGTACACGACCGTAACGGAGCGCCCCGGCTTCTGGTGGAGTGCAAGGCCGCCGACGTGCGCATCACCCGCGATACCGTACTGCAGGCCACCCGTTACAACTACATAGTAAAGGCCGCATACATAGCCCTCACCAACGGACACCAGAATTACCTTTTCAAAACCAAAGATCTTGCCAATTACGCCGCTGTAAATCCTTTCCCGCCCTATTCCGAATGGGGTTCTGCAAATTTCGAGCCATAAGCCTCCGGTGGCTATATCCAAAAGGATATGGCCGGGAGGGTCTCTTCATAACACAGGTGTGTTTTTTCGTCTGAGGAACGTCTCTTGCGTCAATGGCTTAAAAAGCTGAAACACACTTGTTCTATTCGCTTTGATGCAGGCGTTTTCCCGCCTCGGCATAATCGGGTTTCTGCTGTCGGCCTATCGGAAACGCTATTAAACAGTCTTCGGCAAAAATCTCATTAAGGCCGAAACAGCTTTATACATACACGACAGACCCGAATGTTTTGTGAAACATTCGGGTCTGTCGTGTATGTCGTCCCGGCTCTACTCCGCACTCGGCACCGAGAGCGGATGCGTATCGGGCCACTGAGTGGGTGCCGGGTCGTTCTGCCATCCGCCGCCGAGAGCCTTGTAGAGATCCACCAAGGCTATCTGATGGTCGCGTATGGCGTTGCTCAGACCTATCTGTGCATCGAAATAGCTTCGTTGGGCGTCGAGCACGTCCAGATAGCTTATCACGCCGTTGATGTACTGCAAGCGGGCAAGGTCGATATATATTCGCGACGCCTCTTCGAGCTTGCGTTTACTGTCGTATGCGTCCCGCTTCTTGTTGTAGGCGACGATGGCGTTGTCGGCCTCGTGGAATACCTCGAGAACGGTCTTTTTGTATCGCTCGGTCTCCTGTTCGTATGCGGCCTGTTGCGCCCTGTATTTTGCCCGCAACTTACCCCACGAGAAGATGGGGGCGAGAATCTGTCCGCCCACGTAGCCGTAGGGCGAGCGCAGGAAGTCGGCTATCTCGTTCTCGACCTCCAGGCCGTACGTGCCCGAGAAGCTGATTTTGGGGAACATGTCGGTGTAGGCCACACCTACCGCGGCGTTGGCGCTTTTGAGCCTGTATTCGGCCGCACGCACATCGGGACGTCTCTTCAGCCACTCCGACCGCAACCCCCCCGGCCCAGCCCCCGGCCGCATCGTCTCTTAGAGCCTCACGCCCCAGGTTTTGGGGTGG
>CAMWRR010000088.1 GCA_947176715.1 uncultured Rikenellaceae bacterium
AAAGAATGTATTATTGCTGCAGCATGTTTTCCTGGCTCTAGTGGTGCTCCTGTCCTATTATGTAATGTTGGTGGATATACTGATAAAAAAGGTAATCTCAATTGGGGGGCTTCTCGTCTATTCCTTTTGGGTATTTTATATGCTGGGCCACAACTCACGGTAACTGGCGACATTAAAGTTGTCACAATCCCTGATGCTCACCAAAAAGCACTATCTATTTCTAGTATCCCCAATAATTTGGGATATATAATAAAATCTGAACGTATTCAGGATTTTGTACCAATAATTAAATCATTAATAGCAAAGTAGTATTTAATAATGGGAAAAATAACAGATGCGTTAAACGCATATGATATAGAAAAAGGGAATTTAGATGAATTGTATAGGATATTCAAGGAAGTAGACGATTATGATATCCCTATTGTACGTTTCACTATATATCCAGGATCTGGGTTAATACGGCAAAGGATTAATCTCAGAGGGAAGGAGTTCCAGGAAGTATCCGAACTCAATTATCCACCTGCTAATTATTTGTCAAATCATGGAAGAGCAAACCTTCCCTATCAATCCATGTTTTATGCTTGTTTCTTCCCGAGTGAAAATGAGCCTAATACACCCATACCACGAATAGTATCGTTATTAGAAACATCATCCTTTTTTAAAGACAAAGAAAGTACCGGAATAGAACGAGTAACCGTATCAAGATGGGATGTGTTAGAAACACTAAATCTTATAGCTCTTCCTTTTTCGGGAGATTATAACAGACCTTGTCAAGATGTTTTAAATTTTGTAAAGGCTTGGCAGGATATTATTAATGACGCATCAGTTAATCCGGAAGGATTAGAATTAATACAATATATGTCAAATGAGATTGCAACGGATTTTTCTTTTGATAATGAATATATAAAGATTGCAAATTTTGTTAATTATTTACTCAATGTTAATGCTAAAACAAAAGATGCCGATGGTATTATTTATCCATCAGTCCCTGCTCAAGGCGGTGGCTTTAATGTGGCAGTCAAACCAAATATTGCAGATGCAAAAATTAAGTTTGTCGGAGCGTCCTTATGTCATCTATTAAAACAACACGATAAATCATATGTTGCCTTAATGAATGACTCTCTGGTGGATTCATATGGGACACTTACTTATATTAAAAGAGCACATGATAAAGATGAACTAGAAATGTATAAGCAATATGCTAATGGACTCAATTTTGTAAATTAATTAGATGATCTTTTGTTTGCCCAATATGTTTATCAATAGTATTAACCCGTCTCAGATGGCGTGGTTTGTTTGGCTAAACTTCATCGATTTAGTTGTAATATATTGATATTCAATCATAAATCACTTCTTCAACGAGGAGGAGTATTAACCCCTACTGAGAAAATCATACCAGCGCGATAAACGACGTAAGTTGTTTATCGCGCTGGTGCCTTATAATCATTATCCGGTACCACATATTCGCAAATTACGCATACCCGCACAAAACACATCGATAAAATGCGACATGCACAAAGACAATTCCGAAACGTGACGGCACACCCCCTTAATTTCCCCATACCGCTTACGGACCGGACAAAACGTAGACAAGGACAAAATTTAACGGTCTCTAACAGAATCCTACAATTACGGGAAAGGCATCAAAAAAAACGGATCGTATCCCTACGACCCGTCGTTTAACAATCAATCATCATCTATTTTTTGTTTATCAGCTGAAGCGTAAGCTCGTCTTTCCACTGCTGGCCCACCCTGATCCAGTCGCGACGTATGCCGGCCTGTATGAAGCCGCGACGACTGAATAGCTCGTAAGAGGGGGTGTTGTCGGTGGGGATGTTGCAGTAGAGCTGGTGCAGACCGAGTACGTCGAAAGCATACTCCACCAATTTGTCGAGGGCCTGTGCGGCAAAACCCTTGCCTCGCATCTGTTCGTCGTAGATGAGGATGCCCACGCCCGCACGGCGGTTGAACGGGTCGAAGTCGAACAGGTCTATCGCCCCTACGGGAATGTTGGTCTGCGAGTGGACTATCACGAAACGCTGTTGCTTGGTCTCGTATATGTCAAGATGCGATGTCTCGATATAACGTTTGAGGACATATTTGGAATAGGGTGCCGTGGTCTCGCTTACACGCCATACCTCAGGATCATTCTCCCAACGATAGAGAAAACCGATATCTTCAGGTTCCAATGCTCTCAAATGAATATCTTTTGCCTTCATACTATTTTTTTATTTACGGTTAATAGAATGCTGTTTAAGGTTAACAAGTTTTTATCATTACCCTTTCACACATACCCTTACCAACAATAATGCCAAAAACACAAAACAGGCAAAAAATATTTTAAATTTTTATTCACCACCAACGCCCGCTCATCCAAAAACAGGCGCTATCACATTAATACACAAGATATTACAATACACAAAAACAGAACCGAAAAAACGAGAAAAATCACCCCGTAATTTTCGGTTCTGCATATATAGTCTCGGAAAAAATCAAACCGCATCCTCGTCGGCGGACGGTATGAATACCGTAAAGGTGGTCCCCTCGCCGTAAACGGATGTGAAACGTATATCGCCGTTCATATTCTTCATTATCTGACGCGATATCGTAAGGCCTATGCCGCTACCGGTCTTCTTGGTGGTGAACGACGGACGGAATATCATCTCCTTGTCTTCGTCCTTTATGCCGACGCCGTTATCCCTGACACTGATTTCATAGCCGCCCTCCACCTCGTCGAACGACACCTCCACCGTAGGGTTGTCCACGCCGCCCACCGCATATATGGCGTTCACTATAATGTTGACTATCACGCTACGGAAGTTGCCGGCATCGAGCATCACCCACGGAATCTTGGGCGACACGTTGTTTTCATACACCACCGTGACATCGGGGTAGGTAAGATATAGATGGAGTATGTCGGCCATAAGCGGTGTCAGATCCACACGCTCCAACGGCTTCATATTCATCTTGGCGAAGTTGGAGAACTCCGACACTATCCCCGAGAGCACGTCTATCTGAGAGACTATGGCCTTGAGCGAATCGTCTATATCGGCGGCCCAGTCGGCATCGCCTTTGGCTTTGCGGCGTTGAAGCATCTGCACTTTGAGCTTGATGGGGGTGAGCGGATTCTTTATCTCGTGGGCTATCTGTTGCGCCAGTATCTTCCACGCCCCCTCGCGTTCGCGGCGCGCCAGCTCCTCGTATGATGCCTCCAGATCGCTTACCGTGTTGTTGTATTGCTCTATCAGCAGGTCGAGCTCGCTACCGTGCTTGTGTCTATAACCGGTTATCCTGCGCCGGTAGCGGATGTCGCGTATGCTACGTCCTATAAGGTTGAGCGGCTGCATTATCTGCTTGTAAAGGAAGAGCGACACGAGCAACCCGATAGTCAACGCCAGCACGAATATGTTGAGTATGTTGATGATAAGCGGCAACGAAGTGGGCTTGTTGTCGGAGTCGAGGAATACTATGTTAATGTATGAGCGTGTGCCGTCGTCGTGCCTGAACAGGGTGTAGAGCGACAGATACTCCGTCACTCCGGCCTTTTCGTGCACCACCTTCGTCTTCATATTTTCACCCGCATTGAATATGTCGGGATTGATCTTGCGCGGCACAATCTTGTTCTCCAACGCCATAGGCGACGAGGCGGCTATAAGGTCGCCGTTACGACCGAACACGTTTATGTTGGCGTGAAACCGACGCTCTCCCTGCTGTGCCCAACGGGCGAGAGCCTCGTGGTCGGATGCCGAGGGGGCCGTCTTGAAATTATTGCGGTAGTCGGAGTTGACGTAGAAGGAGGTGTTGAACATAGTGGTGCTCAGATCGAGCCTCTGGTTGTCGACGAAGAACTGCGACACGGCCCACAGTATGATGCCCACCGTAGCCACTATCACCCCCATGACCGTCACCCGCACACGCGAATATATCCCGGCCTTGAAATAGCTCGTAACGGGTATATATACGGAGAAGCCGAGAAAGAACGCCTCCCCTGCCAGCAACATTATGAAAATATAGACAAATAGTGTGAGCTTGTTCAGAAAGGTCACATTCTGCCGCGACACCACCGAAAAGGTGTTGCGGTTGTTACGGTCGCGGTATATGAAGTGTTTGTAGTGGGAGCTCGCGTAGAACGGGCTGATATATCCCGACTCGTTCTCTATCAGGGAGCGACCGTATATATACTCGCCGTTGTACTCCACTATGTGGTTCTCGAGAACCTTCACGAACGAATATGCCGAAGCGCCCTTAACCATAGGTGTGTCGCCGGTGAGCAGATAGGAGTAGAGGGTGTTGTTGGCATACTGCTCGCCGTCCGCAAGACGGGCCGCGGCCTCCTGTTGCAGCGCGTTGAGGTGGTTACGGTTATTGTGGAATATCATGGAGGTGAGCATACCCGCCATAATCAACACATACCACGAGAAGTGTATCCGACGACCGCTCAGAGCTCCCGCCAGCTGTGTAACCGCGAGCGACGCGACGAAAAATACGGCGACATTCTCCAGACCGAAGAAGTACTCATGCCATACCAGCATGGCGGTTATGACTATCGTAGGCCGGGCGCACGAGTAGAATATCACCATCTTCCTGCCGCACAAGGCACGTGTCAGGTGGTAGAAGAGCAGATATATCGTTATCTGCGCCACCACCATAAGATATATGACGAACGTCTGCAGATCGAGCGAGAATATGTTTATGAGGTCTTTCCCGTAATAGTTCGCGTATATGAATCGCGAGATGAGATACATCTGCCATATCAGAAGCAACGACGACACCGGCAACCACGCCACCGAGCCCAATATCTTCCATCGGCGCGACAGACCGCGCACCTGCCGCAATATGCGCATTTTAAGACGCGATGCCATACTCGCCACTATAAGGAGCAAGAACGTATCGACGAATACGTTGCCTATGGTGAAGTAGTGGAACGACTCCGCAGCGAACAGCTTGTTCATGTCGGAGTGGGGGCTGAACCAGAACGAACCCTCTGACGGAAACCCCATATACACAGCCAGAAAACGCAGAGCCGCAATAACGACGGCCGCCGTAAGTATCACCGCTATGGTGTCGAAACGTCGCGACAACCTTATGGCAATGAGCGTTATGCCGTAACAGAATATGAAGAAACCCAACAGACCTATATACTCCATAGGCGTAAGGTTACGTTCTATCTTACGCGGCTCTATGCCGAAGAGCAACGAACCGTCGCTGCCGTGTATGTTGTAACCCTTTGTACTGTAAGGCACTATGGCGTAACGCTTGGTATCGAGCAGATGGCTCTCCGTTGCCGAAGACACCATATTCTTGCTCGGAGAATAGAACGACAGATTTATGAGCGATATGGCCTTTCTGTCGCCCGACTGACGCATCATTGGCAAAAGCACCTTATTGCCGAGGAAGACGAACTGACGGGTAGTGTCGGTGGCGAGAAGCTCCGCCGGAGTATCCATCGGCGACTTGCTCCAGTAGACCAACGAATCGCGCTCGAACAGGAATATACCGCTGTTATAGGAGCGCAACCCCTTAACCATGGAGCTGTCGCGCCATACGAAAGAGGCGTCCTTGCTTTTGGTCGTATCCAACCATATATCGGATATGGCGTCGAACTCACGCTCCATTACGGCCACTGCCGCCTCTATTCCGTTGTGGTAGTCGGAGTAATAGAGCCTGCCCGACAATCTGCCGAAGAGAATGCAGGCGAACATCAGCGACACGCTCGACACGAGCCACCACCGCCTCATAAACGAATCGACCCGGGCAGCATATCTGCGGAATCCTATATGTTTAACCATCGGCGTATCTTTTTTTATCTATGATGATACGGCTCTTTGCGTATTATAGTGAAAGCGCGGTAGAGCTGTTCGGTAAATAGCAACCTTATCATCTGGTGCGAAAATGTCATGCGCGACACGGACAACCTCTCGCCGGTGAGTGCGCGCACCTGTTCGGAGAAGCCGTATGCGCCGCCCACCACGAAAGCCAACCGGCGTACGCTTCTGTTCATCGCCTCCTCCAGCCACGAGGCCAACTCCTCGGAGCTACGCTCGGTGCCGTGCTCGTCGAGCAACACTATGCGGTCGTACGGCTCCAGCGCCGCCGTCAGGGCCTCGCCCTCGCGCCGCCTCAGCTCCGCCTCGGAGAGGGAGCCACCGCCGCGTATGTCGGGAACCGTCGCCACCGAAAACTTCACATAACGCGTAAGCCGCTTCACATACTCCTTCATACCCTCCTCCACGAACGATACGTTGGTACGTCCTACCACCACCAGATCGATATTCATACCCTACCCGCGTCTTTTTTCGTCCTCTATGCGCAACCCCTCTATGAACCTCGACACCGTCTCGTCCATAGAGACGAACGACTTGGCCCCTGCGGCGTTACGGTGCCCACCACCCGTAAAATAGGTGCGGGCGAAGGTGTTGACATCCAGCCCGTCGGCACCGCGCGAGCGCAACGATATCTTTATCCCCTCGCCTGTCTCCAGAAAGAGGGCCGAGGTGTCGATGCCCTCTATCTGCATGGGCATGTTGACCAGCCCCTCGGTGTCGCCGCTCTTGTGGCCGAACCTGTTAAGCTCGCCGACAGTGAGCGTTATATATGCGGCCCTGCGACCGTGCAATACCACCATCTTCTCGCTCAGGGCGAACCCCACGAGCCTCATGCGCCCCTCGGACTGACTGTTGAACACGGCCATGTCTACGGCCATGATATCGGCGCCGCGCTCCACCAACACCGCCACGGCCCGGAACAGGTCGGGGGTGAGGGCGCCGTAGCTGAACTTGCCCGTATCGGTGGCCATGCCCAGATAGATGGCCGAAGCCATACGCGGCGTTATGGACTCAGCTCCGGCCATTCCGGTTATCAGCTTATAGACCAGATAACAGGTGGACGAGGCGGAGGTATCGCTCAAGGCCGCGCTGAAATCGGAGAGAGAGGGATTGAGATGATGGTCGATGAGAATACGCGGACACTCGCACCCGTCAACCACCTCCGACAAAGCGCCTATACGCGAGGATATATCGTTGAAATCCATACAGATGACAAGGTCGCAGCCCCTCGCCCGCTCGCGCACGTAAGCCTCCGACGAGACGAACTCGTATATCTTGACCTTGCCTTTGACGCTCTTAAGCGGACGAGGCAACTCGTTGGGAACCACACGCATGACTCTCTTGCCCATATCTTCGAGAAAGCACCCCATAGCAATGAGAGAGCCGACCGAGTCGCCGTCGGGATTGGTGTGTCCTACCAGCATTATCTCCGACGAGGCGGATATGAGGGCGGCGATCTTTTCGGTATCGTAATATTCTGCCATATATTGTTGCATTTAAAAATAATAGTTATATTCGCGACATAACTCACAGTATGAGCATCATATACCGGATATACTGTTTCTATCGCGACGGTTTCGCAAACATGACCGTCGGCAAAACGCTATGGGTTATAATACTCATAAAACTGTTCATCATGTTCGCAATACTCAAACTTCTCTTCTTCCCCTCCGCCCTGTCGCAGTTCGACACGCCCGAACAAAAGAGCGGCCATATACTCGAACAGCTCGGAGAGAGATGGACTTAGAGACCGCACGCAACGTCCGGCCTCCCGCAGGCAAAG
>CAMWRR010000089.1 GCA_947176715.1 uncultured Rikenellaceae bacterium
TGCCCGAATCGCTCTTCGGCCTTATAAAAAAGCCGACGGCCCCCAACCCCAACTGCGTGGTATCGGCCTACAAAGATAACTGCGCCTTTCTGCAGGGTCCAGTTGCGGAGCAGTTCGCCCCCGCGCGTCACGACACCTCCGACTATTTCGAGACCAAGGATTTCGAGTCGGTCATATCCATCAAGGCCGAGACCCACAACTTCCCCACAACCGTGGAGCCGTTCAACGGCGCGGCTACCGGCACCGGCGGCGAGATACGCGACCGTATAGCCGGCGGCAAGGGGGCATTCCCCGTGGCTGGCACGGCCGTTTACATGACGGCATACCCACGCACCGCCGAGGGACGCCGCTGGGAGAGCCATACCGCCCCGCGACGCTGGCTCTATCAGACACCCGAGGAGATACTCGTAAAGGCATCCAACGGAGCCTCCGACTTCGGTAACAAATTCGGTCAGCCCATCATCTGCGGCTCGCTCTACACGTTCGAGCACGCCGAGAACGGCAAGACATACGGCTTCGACAAGGTGATAATGCTCGCCGGCGGCATCGGCTACGGCAAGAAGGCCGACAGCCTCAAGGATGAGCCGGTAGCGGGCGACAAGGTGGTGCTAATGGGCGGCGACAACTACCGCATAGGCATGGGCGGCGGCGCCGTATCGTCGGTGGCCACGGGCGAATACGCCGGAGCCATAGAGCTCAACGCCATACAGCGTTCCAACCCCGAGATGCAGAAACGCGTCTACAACGCCATACGCGCCCTCTCCGAGGAGGACCGCAACCCGATAGTGTCGATACACGACCACGGTGCGGGCGGACACCTCAACTGCCTCTCCGAGCTGGTGGAGGCCACGGGCGGACGCATCGACATAGACAAACTGCCGGTAGGCGACCCTACCCTATCCGCCAAGGAGATAATAGGTAACGAATCGCAGGAGCGCATGGGCATGGTGATGAAGGAGAGCGACATAGCCTACACCAAAGCCATAGCCGACCGCGAACGCGCCCCCATGTACGTGATAGGCGAGGCCACGGGCGACATGCAGTTCACCTTCGTAGACAACAAGAACGGCGACAAACCCATCGACCTCAAGCTCGAATATATGTTCGGCAAGGCTCCCCGCACCGTTATGCGCGACAACACCGTACCGTGCTCCTACAAAGCCCCCGAATACGACCCTGCACGCATAGGCGAATACATAGAGGATGTGCTCCGTTTGGAGGGGGTAGCCTGCAAGGACTGGCTCACAAACAAGGTGGACCGCTCCATAACCGGACGCATAGCCGTGCAGCAGACCGACGGCCGCATACAGCTCCCGCTCAACGACTACGGCTGTATAGCTCTCGACTACCACGGTCGTCAGGGTGTGGCCACCGCTCTGGGACACGCTCCCGCTGTGGCGTTGGCATCGCCCGAGGCGGGGTCGGTGATGGCCATAGCCGAATCGCTTACCAACATAGTGTTCGCCCCCATAGAGGGTGGTATCAAGGGCATATCGCTCAGCGCCAACTGGATGTGGCCGTGCAAGAATCCGGGCGAGGATGCTCGGCTCTATGCGGCGGTAAAGGCGGCGTCCGACTTCGCCATAGGTCTCGGCATCAACATACCCACCGGCAAGGACTCGCTCTCAATGACGCAGAAATACCGTGACGGCGAGCCTGTCTACGCCCCCGGCACCGTAATAATAACCTCGGCCGGGCAGGTCAGCGACATATCGCATGCCGTACGCGCGGCGGCCAAACACCGCAAGAGCGACTTCGTATACGTCGACTTCTCGCGTTCGGCGTTCGCTCTGGGCGGCAGCAGCTTCGCGCAGGTAGTAGGCGCGGTAGGCTCGGAGGTGCCCACCGTAGAGTCGGCGGACTATTTCACAAAGGCATTCGCGGCCGTGCAGTCGTTGCTCGGCGGCGGCAAGGTGCTCGCAGGGCACGACGTTTCGGACGGCGGTCTCATAACGACGCTTCTCGAGATGGTGTTTGCATCGCAATCTGCGGGTATAGACGTCGACATCACCGCTTTAGGCGAGAGCGACACCGTACGCGCCCTCTTCTCGGAGCGCCCCGCCGTGGTGTTGCAGGCAGAGGATGGCGCCGCCGTAGTATCGGAGCTTAAGGGCAAGGGTGTGGATGCCTGCGTCATAGGCTCGTTCAACGACAACAGACGCTTCGAGGTGAAAAACGGACACGACGATCTGTCGCTGGATATAGACGCCTTGCGCGACAAGTGGTTCGAGAGCTCCTATCTGCTCGACCGCAAACAGAGCGGAGAGAAGAAGGCGGCCGAGCGTTACGCCAATTACAAGAGGCAGCCTCTCGACTTCAAGTTCCCCGCGTCGTTCACAGGCACCTACGCTCAATACGGCATAGACCCGCACCGCAAAAAACGTAGCGGCATCAAAGCGGCCATCATACGCGAGAAAGGCTCCAACGGCGACCGCGAGATGGCATGGGCGCTCCACTTGGCGGGCATGGATGTCAAGGACGTACACATGACCGACCTCATAACCGGACGCGAGACGCTCGAAGACATCAACTTCATAGTATTCGTGGGCGGCTTCTCCAACTCCGACGTTCTCAACTCGGCCAAAGGGTGGGCCGGAGCGTTCCTATACAACCCCAAAGCCAAAGAGGCGCTGGACAAGTTCTACGCACGGCGCGACACCTTGTCGCTCGGCGTATGCAACGGCTGTCAGCTTCTAGTGGAGCTGGGGCTGATAACACCCGACGACGAGGTCAAGCCCCGCATGTTGCACAACGACTCGCACAAGCTCGAATCGGCATTCGTAGGCATCGACATACTGCCCACCAACAGCGTACTGCTCGGCTCGTTGGCAGGTAGCCGTCTGGGTATATGGGTCACCCACGGCGAGGGTAAGTTCAGCCTCCCCATGCCCGAGAGCCACTACAACATACCGGCCAAATACAGCTACGAGGCATACCCCGCCAACCCCAACGGCAGCGACTACAACACCGCCGCCATAGCCTCGGCAGACGGACGCCATCTGGCCATAATGCCACACGCCGAAAGGTGTCTCAAACCGTGGAACTGGGCATACTACCCCGAAGAGAGACCCTCCGACGAAGTATCGCCCTGGATAGAGATGTTCGTCAACGCCCGCCGATGGATAGAGGGCAACAGATAAAAAAATGGGGAGATGTGGTTGCATCTCCCCGTTTTTTTATCTGTTGCCCTCTATCCATCGGGTTAGGTTGAGTGGTGTTACGGATGCCTCCCGGCGGGCCCTTCGGGGAGGTACTTTTGTCACTCGACAAAAGTACCCAAAAACGAGGGGGCAAAGCCCCTTTTGAGAAGCATGACATAAGGCGACGCCGCAAGAACGTCAGGTGAGCACATGATGTGTGCGATGCGGGCGGGGAGAGATATGTGCGGTGTAGTAATTAACCGGCACCCATTCGGTATGGTATGGGGAGATGTGGTTGCATCTCCCCGTTTTTTTATCTGTTGCCCTCTATCCATCGGGTTAGGTTGAGTGGTGTTACGGATGCCTCCCGGCGGGCCCTTCGGGGAGGTACTTTTGTCACTCGACAAAAGTACCCAAAAACGAGGGGGCAAAGCCCCTTTTGAGAAGCATGACATAAGGCGACGCCGCAAGAACGTCAGGTGAGCACATGATGTGTGCGATGCGGGCGGGGAGAGATATGTGCGAAAGGATATGACCTAACGCACATATATATTATAAGAGGGGGAATAATTAACCAGCACCCATTCGGTATTGACGAATTTGCCGTTACGGGCGACTCTTCTGAACTTATATCGGCTTTGCAGTATGGTAGTGTAGTAGTTGTCCATGTAGTCGCCGAATCCCGAACCCATTTCGAGCATCGTTCCGAAGAAGAACATGGCCACATCGTATCCCTTGTAGGCATACAGCGACGGCACCTTGCCGAAACGACGGATATAGTCGGCATCGAACTTGCGCACCAACAGATCGGAGCGGTCGACATGATAAGATGTTACGTAGTTGACACCGAGCCTGAACAACGATGCCGGGTCGAGCCCCATACGCGATATGCGCGAAGAGACCACCACGCTCATATGCTTGTGTCCCGCAGTGAGCATCTTTAACCCCAACAGCTTGGATATCACCTGATCGGTCATCTCTTTGGACTTTGAGGCCACAACGAAAACCGTCTCCCTGCCGTAAGGCATCGACGGAACTATGACATCAGGTTTTGCCGTTCTGTCGAAAGAGAGCACGGAATAGTCCGTGGTATGCCTCCTGACATAGTCTACGAAGAGGCTGTCGTCATCGCCGGTATCTATTATCACCACGTGCTTGCCATGCAATAGCGGGGCTATCTTGTCGTAATGCGCAGATGCGTCGGGGGCCATCTGATAGACGTAAGGGTTGTCGGCGCAATTCACCTCTGCCAGCGGCGACACTATCGGTATCTTACGCGCCCGGGCATACTCGGCCATAATACCGAAAGTATCGCCGTAGACGGGACCTATCATAAGGTCGACATCGGCCATATCGCCGGACGATATGAGCGAGTATATCTTAGAGCTGTCGTGGCTCGTGTCGTAGAGCTTAAGATTTACGGACGCCCCCTCGCGTTTTATCGAATCGAGCGCGATAAGCACCCCCTGATAGAACTCCGAGAACTGCATCTTGGCATCCCCGCCCGAGGTCATGGGCAACATAAGAGCCACGTTGATAGGGGCATACGATGTGCCGAAACGCTTAAGGGGACGTTCGCCCTCGTATGCGTCGTAGTCGGTGCCGATAAAGTGCACGGGACGCCCCAGCATCTCGCCGTTATATATCATCGACATATCTATCGGTATGAGCAAGACCGTGCCTATCTTAAGACCGTCCGCGAGCTTGTCGCTGTTCTTCTCCCGTATCACGGGCACCGAAACGCCGTAATAACGGCTTATGCCGAAAAGCGTCTCCCCTGCTACCACCTCGTGGTGTACGAACCCGGCGGCGTCAACCTCTATGGGGAACATCTCGCCTCCGTTATCGTCGTATTCTCCGGTCTGCACCTCCTCTTGGGACTCCACCGTCTCGGTCTCTCTCTCCGACAACTCCCTTATGCGGGCGTCGGCAGCTATCTCAGCAGCTATCTGCGACTCGTTGACGCTACCCATGCGGCTCTTGTTTATGCGCAACGTCTCGCCGGCCTTTATCTCGTTATTGTCGGGAATACCGGGATTATCGGCCCGCAAAACCGAAAGCGGCAGACCGTAACGGACCAACACGGAGTAGACGGTCTCTCCGGTGCCTACCACGTGAGAGATATAAGCGTTGCGGTTGCGTCGTCTGGGCGAAGCGTACTCGCTATTCTCGTATGCCGAGCCGCCCGGTACACCGCTATCGCCAGAGGCGTATGCGAACTGCACTACCGGCATAGCCATAAGAAACATTACAAGAAACCGTTTCATCTCTTTTTCCGGGTTAAAGCGGGATTTACAAACGGCAACGGAACGACCACCGACCTAACGAAGTAAACCCTCTGACTAAAAACATATTACCACTTACGAACAACCGTCGCAGACTACTTGTTGACTCCTCTGAGCTTGATTCTGGTGATGACCCTCTTGGTATATTCGGGGAAATCGCCGTCCATCATCCAGTTGTAATAGCTCGGCTCTTTGGCGAAGACCTCCTCCACCTTACGCCCCTTGTGCTTGCCGAAGTTAAACACCTCCGAACCGTTATCGTCGTAGACTACACGTCCGGCGAAATCGACATTGCGGGTGTGCGAGCTGAACTCCGAGAGGAACGCGACGTCGTTTTTAAGCTCGTCGGGGTAACGGTCGAGCTGCGCCTTGAGCACCTCGTAGGTGGCCATTGTGTCGGCCGCGGCGGAGTGGGCCTCGGTAAGGTCCTTGTCGCAGTAGAACTTATATGCCGCCACCAACGTGCGTTGCTCCATCTTGTGGAAGATGGTCTGCACGTCTATGAATCGGCGCGACGAGAAGTCGACGTCGACCCCGGCCCGTATGAACTCCTCGGCGAGCATGGGCACGTCGAACTTGTTGGAGTTGAAGCCGGCGAAATCGCACCCCTCTATGAATGCGGAGAGCGACTTGGCTATCTCCTTGAAGGTAGGTTCGTCCTTTACATCCTCGTCGCTTATGTGGTGCACGGCCGTGGCCTCCTCGGGGATGTGCATCTGCGGATTGACACGACGCGTCTTTACTATCTTCTCGCCCCCCGGGGTTATCTTTATCATAGATATCTCAACGATGCGGTCGGCGGAGACATTGATGCCCGTGGTCTCCAGATCGAAGAATATCAGCGGATTCTTTATGGCAAGCTCCATGACTAACTCAATATCGGCATCAACAACATCACCATCTCGGCCTCGAACTCATCCGTCTCGCCGGCAGGTATCACGAGCCCCGGACGCGTTGAGTCGGCAAGCTCGAAAGAGACCTCCTTGGCCGATATGTTGGACAACATCTCCACGAGGATAGTGTGCTTGAAACCTATGGTAAGAGGCTCGCCCTCGTAGTTGCACTCGATAGTGTCCTCCGCCGACACCGAGAAGTCGGTATCCTGCGCCGCCACCACCATCTTGCCCGGCTCTATCGTGAACTTGACCAGACTGTTGGCCGCCGACGAGCAGACCGAAACGCGACGGATGCTACCCAAAAACGCGACACGGTCCACTATCACCTTGTTGGTATTGTTGGCAGGTATCACGCTGTTGTAGTTGGGATAACGCCCCTCTATGGCACGGGTTATGAGCTTGTAGCCGCTGAGCGTGAAGACGATATAGCGCGAATCGAACTCTATCGACACGCTTTCGGTCTCCTTGGCGAGCAATGCGCGAAGCAGAAGCGCCGGCTTCTTGGGCAGAACGAACGATGCCGCCTCGGATGCGCCGGTCTCGCCGCGCATGGTTATCTTGGCCAGCTTGAAGGCGTCCGTGGCTACGAAGGTTATTGACTCGGGGTTTATGTCGAAATAGATACCGTTCATTACGGGATGAAGCTCGCCCTCGCCTGTGGCGAATATGGTCTTGGACACGCCTGCGAGCAGATTGTCGGCGGGGACGGTTATCTTCTGGCTCTCCTCAGCAAGCGACGCCAGCTCGGGATAGCCCGCACCGCCCAGACCGGGAATGGATATGCGACCCGTACGCCACGAGAGTATCACCTCGTAGGTGGATTTGTCGACAGCGATATTGACCGGCTGGTCCGAAAGCTCGCGCAGTGCGTCTATCAACAGCTTGGATGTGATGGCCACTACCCCCTCCTCCTCTACGGTGTCTACGCGTATCTCCGAAATCATGGTGGTCTCCAGATCGGTAGCCGTCACAGAGAGCTTACCGTCGCTGAGGTTGAAGAGGAAATAGTCCAAAATAGGCATGGTAGCCTTGGGGGGTATCACCTTGCCCGTATTCTGAAGCAATGACAACAATGCCGAGCTTGAAATCGTAAAATTCATATATCTAAAATTTTTATCTTTACAGG
>CAMWRR010000090.1 GCA_947176715.1 uncultured Rikenellaceae bacterium
TTTTGCTCGGAGTTTTGTATAATAGACAGGTCATACCCGACTCCTAATCCGCAGAATTTTCTGTACCATCCCGATCCGAAATGTCCGCCGAATATATCGCCGAAACGCTCGAATATGTCGTTCATGGAGAATCCGCCGAACCCTGCGGCATCGGCACCGCCGAATCCTCCCGCCATGCCCTCGTGACCGAAACGGTCGTAACGCGCCTTTTTGTCGGGGTGGCTGAGTATGTCGTAGGCCTCGGCCGCCTCCTTGAACTTCTCCTCCGCCTCCTTGTCGCCCGGATTCTTGTCGGGATGGTACTTGATGGCCGCCTTGCGATAGGCCTTCTTTATCTCATCGGCCGAGGCGTCCTTGCCGACGCCCAATACCTCGTAATAGTCTCTTTTCTCTGCCATCTCCTATTCTCCTACAACGACTTTGGAATATCTGATAACTTTATCTTTGAGTTTATATCCTTTTTCCACGGTATCGACCACCTTGCCTTTAAGCTCCTCGCTCGGTGCCGGTATCTTGGTTATGGCCTCGTGATAGTCGGTATCGAAAGCCTCGCCGTCGGACTCTATGGGGGCGAGACCCTTCTCCTCCAACACCTTTACCAGCTTGGTGTGTATCAGGCCGAGCCCCTCGCGAAGCGTCTCTATGTTATCGGACTTGCCGAAAGCCTCCTCCGCACGGTCGAAATCGTCGAGCACCACGAGAAGCGATTTTATCACATCCTTGCCCGCCGAGTCGATAAGATCCATCTTCTCCTTGAGGGTACGTTTGCGATAGTTGTCGAACTCGGCCTGCAGACGCAGATATTTGTCTTTCCACTCGGCTATCTGCGCTGACATCTCCGACACTTTGTCCTCATTGTCGTCAGACTGCTCTGACATATTGTCAGTATCGGTATCGGCACAAGGCTGCTCCGGACTCTCCACCGAAGACTCCTGCTGAGTTATATTATCCTGATTTTCTGTCTGTTGTTCGTCTTTTTTCGCTTTTGTCATGATTGAAACATTTTTTCTGCCCCGTAATAAATCAAATAGCGTACCACACTACCGCTTATTCGGAAAGAGGTCGGTAAGCAACCGCTGTTTGATAGCGGCGCACTGACGGGCGGCGTTGTAACGGCTCTCCACGGTGCGGAAACAGTTCTTGCGCACCTGCTCGCGCTTCTTGACATCAGACATTATGCCCGCCCACGTCTCTATCTTGTCGCTGAGCGACACCGAATCGCCCTGTCTGAAAAATCCGCCGGTCACACCCTCGCGCACGGCTTCGTACTCGGGCATCTGCTCCCGGAAATTGCCGTGGGTTATGACCGGCACCCCGTACGAGAGGCTCTGTATGGCCGTCAGACCCACGTTGCCGGGACTCACCGTCATGATACTGTTCTGGAGCACGGCCGCTATCATCTCCTCGTCGTAGCACTCGCCGTAGAAAAACACCCGCTCCTCTATCCCGGCCTTGCGGCACAGGGCGGCCAACCCGTCGGAGGAGGGGCCGTCGCCTACGAATATTATGTTGAGAAAAACGCCGGCTATGCCGAGTATGCCTACCGCCTCTATCAACAGATCGAGCCGCTTCTGCGGAGTGAGACGGCCTATGAACGCCACGGTGGGATAGTCGTTGCCGAATATGTTACGCATGAATCCGGCTCCTATGAAGCGGTCGCGCAAATGTTTGTGACGGTCGAGGTCGAGCGAGTTGTATATCACGCTTATACTCTTCTCCTTGAAGCCGTTCCGAAGCAACATGCGCTTGCCGTGGTTGCCGTAGAGGAATAGTCCGTCGGCCATGCGCATGTAGAGCTTGTTGCGGCGTAGCTGACGGGGTGTCTCGTTGCCGTATATGCCGTGGCTCCACAGATAGACCTTTCGTCCGGTAAGCCGGGCCGCCAGCATGAGAAGCCAGTTCGACCTTATGCCCGGATTGCCGGTGAGTATGTAGGCATCGTAACGACGAAACAGCGCCCGCCACCATCCACGTTGCCATATCAGCTTGTCGCCTCGGAATATGTTGTGCAGATATCGCCGGAATCCCAAGAGCGTACGCATGTCGATGAGCGCGTCCACATCGCGCGACTCCTCGCCCGCATAGAACGAGTAGTCGATATCGGGGTCGTTGTCGAGAAGCGTGAATATGGTCTTGCGGTATAGCGGGGCTATGTTGAGCACCAAAGCCACCCTGCGTTTGCGCGAGTGGGCGAAACGTCGCATGTCGAAAGATTGTCGCGAGGCGGCCATATCTGTGTCGTTTAGGTTAGACGGGTTAAGACTCCGGAACGGGTTGCGTACCCTTGCGATAGTACCACTGCCCCTCCTTTACGGTTACATCGGGGACCCCCTCGAACCGCCACGGGGCGCTGGTGAATGTTACGAAGACGTTGTCGAGACCCTTGCCTATGGTCTGCTGATAGTAGCCGTAGATACGGTTACGCGTGTCGCACACCACAACGAAGGTCACCGGTTGCGATAGCCGATGGAAGATTATGCGCCCCTCCTCCCGAGAGTACTCCCCTCTTATGTCGGCCGGGCGTGTCTGCTCGTCTTTGGAGGTGGTGACATGTCCGCTCACGGCCTGTTCGTAGTCTTTGAGGGAGTAGTCGAGCGTGTCGCCGTAATAGGCGAAGGCCACAACATCGTCGAGACGCTCTATCTCCGCACCGGACGAAGCCTGCGTGCGGGTGTTTATGTATAGGTCGCAATCGTACGTGGTCTTCTGGCACGCTGCCGCCGCAAGGAGTATCGCAACGGCATATACTATTTTCATCCGTTTCATATCTGAGATTATCATATCCGTTTCTTCTGCCACACGCCGGAACGCATGTATATCACCGACAACAGCCCGAGAACGGCGCCGTATATACCCTCGCTTATCCACACCACCGATACCGGTCCGCCGAGCACTTGCGCCGAGAACATCACATAGCCGGCGTAACATACGAGCACCCCCGTCTCCAGCATCAGCGCATGCGAGGTGTTGCCCGTGCCCGATATGGTATCGAAATATATCTGTCCGAAGCCGAGGGCGAAAGCGCACAGTGCCACCGTATGCAACGAGCTGACCGACTCGGCTATCAGCTCGGCATTGTCGGTGTATATGCCGAGCAACTGATGAGGTATCACGAAACAGAGCGCCGACATGGGCAACACCACGGCGAAACATATCTTCAGTATCTTGACCGTCATGCGCCGCACCTCCTTATAGCGTCCCTCGCCTATGATGCGGCTCGTAAGGCTCCCGGCCGCCGCACCGAAAGCGAATACGGGTATGGTTATGAACATGTACACGCTCCTCACCGTCATAGATATGGCCAAAGCCCTCTCGCCCAGACGCTCAACCATGGCGAAGAATATGAGCCACGTGCCGAAAGAGAGCAGCTTCTGCAACATTGTGGGCATGGCCACTCCAAATATGTCGCCGAACATGGAGAGACGCAACTTCTCGAACCGGAAAAGGCCGTATTTTCTGAACGGTATCTTGGTGAGCGTGAATACTGTGAAGAATATTGTGGCCGATATCTCCGCCGCTACCGAGGCTATGGCCGCACCGCCCACACCCAAGGCCGGCATGCCGAGGTTGCCGAATATAAGAGCATAGTCGCCCACGATGTTGACTACGGCCATCAGAGCCGTGGTGTAACTGATTATCTTGGTGTTGGAGAGACCTATGTACAACGACCTGTAGAGGAAGTTGAAACATACGAAGATGATGCCCCACGGGCGGTATGTCATATAGACGCACGCCTCACGGTAGACGTGGTGAGAGTCGATGAGCACGGCGAGTATCACCGGCGACAGGTACATCAACATAGAGAAGAGCAACAGCCCCAACACCCCTACGAACGCCAACCCGTGCTCGAACACCGACCCTATGCGGCTGTAGCTGCCCTCGCCGAAACGTCGCGCCACTATCACCTGCATACCTATGGCAAAGCCCCACGCCAGAGTGGAGAATACATAATAGTATATACCCGCTATGGCCGACGCTCCGAAAGCCACCTCGCTCAGTCGTCCGAGAAAGGCGGTGTCGGTGAGGGTTATGAGCGTCTGGGCGAGATTGCCGAACATTATCGGATAGGCGATACGCCAGATGGTGCCGTAGGAGAATCCGCTCTTTGCTTTATGTGTGGCGGTGGTCATATATCTATTGTTGTCCGGTTAGTGAAGTTACTTTGTTATGGTACGCACCAACGAGGCGAGAAGATCGCAGGTGCCGTCTATGCCGGTGAACGACGAGTCGATGCAGAGGTCGTAGGAGCTGGCGTCGCCCCACTTGCCTCCGCTGTAGAAGTTATAGAAGGCGGCTCTCTGTTTGTCCTGACGTTTTATGCGGTTCATTGCCTCGCGTTCGGAGAGATGCTCCCTTTCGGCCGTGCGTCGTATGCGGTCGGCCATTGGGGCGTGTACGAATACGGAGAACAGCTCCTTGCGGTCGCGCAATATGTAGTCGGCGCACCGTCCCACTATCACGGCTCCGCGCTCGCCGTCGGCTATCTTGCAGATAGTCTCCGAGAGAAAGCGGAACAGATTGTCTTCCAATGTCTGAGCGGCGCCGAAGAATGGGGTGCCGTACACTCCGCTTATGCCCATCTCCAGACCTATGGAAGGTAGGGGGCTCTTCTCGTCGGCCTGCTCGAAATATTCGCGCCTCACCCCGCTCATGCGAGAGGCTTCGTCGAACAACGACTTGTCGTAATAGTCCAATGACAACATCTCGGCCAGACGGGTGCCTATGCGCCGTCCGCCGCTTCCGTACTGACGACCTATCGCAACTATCACTTTCTTTGACATGGTTATCTCAATTTTTTCATTTCTCTTCGGAGCATCACCGTAGTGACCATCACGGCGACGAAATCGGCCATGGGTATGGAGAGCCACACACCGTCGGTGCCGAGCCAGCGCGGCATTATTATCAGGAACGGTATCAGAAACAACAGCTGTCGGCTCAACGACAGAAATATGGCCTTCTTAGCCATCCCCATCGACTGGAAGAAGTTGGCCGACACCATCTGGTAGCCCACCAGCGGGAAGAGCACCAGCACCAGATGCAGACCGCGTTCGGCCATGTCGGTGAGCTCGCGGTTGGTGGTGAACATGCGCGTTATGGCACCCGGACAGAGCTGTCCGAGCACGAACCCCACGGTGGAGGTGGCCACGGCGCACAGTACCGTGTATTTGAACACCCTCTTCAACCTGTCGTATTTGCCGGCTCCGTAGTTGTAGCCCGCTATCGGCTGCATCCCTTGGTTGAAGCCCATGTTTATCATCACGAAAAAGAGGAAGTACCTGTTGACTATGCCGTAGGCCCCTATCGCTATGTCGCCGCCGTGCTCCTTGAGCGAGAGGTTGATAAGGGCCACCACGCCGCTCGAACATATATTCATGAGGAACGGCGACAGACCTATCGCCAACATGTCTCTGACGATGCGGCCGTCGAGCCGGAATATGTCGCGCTCGAAACGTATGAAGCTCCCTTTTCTGAAAAACTGCGCGGCCACGAATATCAAAGACACCACCTGTGCCGCCACGGTAGCCAAAGCCGCACCTTTTATGCCCATCGACAGGCGGAAGATGAATATGTAGTCCAACAGAGAGTTGAGCGACACGGCCATCAATATGGCTATCATGGCCTTGGTGGGATGACCCGTGGAACGCGACATCTCTATCAAGCCTAAAAACGAGGCCGTTATGATGTTGCCGCCCAGTATTATGCGCATGTAGTCGCGGGCATAGACTATAGTGTCGTCGCTGGCACCGAAAGTGTAGAGTATCTTGTCGAGAAATATGAGCGACACGGTGGTGAGCAACGCACCCACCAGCAGATTCATCAGGACCACGTTGCCCAATATCATGCGCGCCTTGCCGTAGTCGTTCTGCCCCAGCTTCACCGACATGAGCGTGGCCCCGCCTATGCCCACCAAAGAGCCGAACGCCGATGTTATGTTCATGAGCGGCAGGGTCAGCGACAGACCCGTAAGACCCTCGGCACCGACGCCGTGGCCTATGAACATGCTGTCGACCATGTTATAGAGCGACGCCGCGGTCATGGCTATGATCGAGGGAAGCGCGTATTTTACCAACAGCTTCTTTATGTCTAAGGTGCCTAAAGCTGACGGAGATGTATCGATGCTCATAATGATTTTTTCTATCGGTCTGCAAAGATACGGAAAGTCGAGGGCAGAAGCAAACGTAGTTTGGTTCTCCGAGACGGAGTATCTAAGACGAAGTCAAAGATACGGAAAGTCGAGGGCAGAAGCAAACGTAGTTTGGTTATGCCGAGACGGAGTATCTAAGACGAAGTCAAAGATACGGAAAGTCGAGAGCAGAAGCAAACGTAGTTTGGTTCTCCGAGACGGAGTATCTAAGGCGAAGCCAAAGATAGGGAAAGTCGATAGTAAAAGCAAGCACCGGTCGTTTCCGCAGAGGCGAAGCCAAAGACAGGGATTTTTGTATGGCGTCAGGCGATCTTCGAGTCACGGCATATCTTTTATGTTTACGGCTTTTTTAGTACTTTTGCGGAGTTTGTTTTTTATGGATATGAAAATAAAGTTATCGCCTCGTTGGGTCATAGTACTCTCCATTATATTGTTATTGATTATAGACCAGATCGTCAAGATACTGGTAAAGACCAATATGACGCTCGGGGAGGCCATCCCGGTGTTCGGAGAGTGGTTCTTCATACGCTTTGTCGAGAACGACGGCGCAGCCTACGGCATGAAGCTCGCCGACGGCCCGTGGGGCAAGATGGCATTGAGCCTCATAAGGATAGTTCTGGTAGGGTTCATATCATATTACATCCATACGCTGGTAAAGAAAGGCGCACCCAAAGGGGTCATCGCCGGTATGGCACTGATTCTCGTAGGCGCACTCGGGAACATAATAGACTGTATGTTCTACGGCGTGCTCTTCACCGAATCGACATTCGATACCGTGGCGATATTCTCTCCGGGAGAGGGTTATTCGTCGTTCCTGCACGGATATGTAGTGGATATGCTCCACTTCCCTATCATCGAGACCACATATCCCGATTGGGTACCCGTATTGGGCGGCGACGACTTCGTCTTTTTCAGCCCTGTCTTCAATGTGGCCGATGCCTATATATCTATAGGTTTCATATACCTTATCTTGTTCCAACACAAATACTTCAATCGTCACAAAGAGGCATGACGGCATTCTCTTGGAGTCCGGCGTGTTGACATGTTGTCGAAATCTTTTTTTCTTCACCAACAACCGTGATTACAGGCCTTTTGCGACTAAAAAGTGAATTTTCATAAAATAATCGGTAGTAAAATAGTTGTAATTTTATCGAAAATAGCTAAATTGCACACCGAAAATCAAAAACATCGTTATGAAACGGCTTTTGTCGGCCATACTTTTTCTCTCGTGTCTTTCTCTCTCCGCTTCGGCACAGGACTACTCCGAACTTCCCCGCAATA
>CAMWRR010000091.1 GCA_947176715.1 uncultured Rikenellaceae bacterium
CCAACCGCATCTGTTAAAAATCCCGCCCGGCGCGGTCCCCCGCAGGCTCCGTCCCGCTCTCCGTCATCGCTTGAAATTAAAGTAGAGCCATTCCCTAATGCCCTTCCTCATGTTAGAAAAACAATAAACTAACCATCAGACTTCTGCAAAAAGCATAAGGACAAAAAAGAACTATCCGAACTATATTATTTATAAGTATTGCCCTCCGCAATAATAACACGTACTTAAATGAACCATGTTCTTGCGGAACGAAGTGCCGCTCTCAAATAACGACACGTAATTAAACCGACAGAGGCTGGAATAACCCCCGGCGAGCAGATATCGTCACTCCACACCAAAAGGCATGCGCATTAACCGAAAGTCGCAGGCATACCCGCCCGAGCACGTAACCGCATATCACCGGACCGCAACCTTAAAGTTTACTTTGAAACTCATACATCTTATCCCTATACTCGGCAGCCTTCGCGAAATCGAGTTTCTTTGCGGCTTCGGTCATAAGATTTTTGTACTTCTCAATCTCTTCGTGCAGCTGTTGTTCGGTGAGAGGAGCCGTAGCGGAGTACGAGGCTGTCGGTTCTGCTACCTTGGCCTGTCTCTGCGGCAACGAGTACGACAGGTCGTATTCCACTATCGCGTCGGTGTTGTCCTTGGCTTTGGCGTCGGGGAAGAGGGCTTTGGAGACGGCGCCTTTTATCTGTCTGGGGGTTATGCCGTGCTCCCGGTTATAACGCTCCTGTATGTTGCGTCGACGTAGCGTCTCGTCTATGGTTACGCGCATGGAGTCGGTTATGGTGTCGGCATACATGATGACGCGTCCGTGCAGGTTGCGGGCGGCGCGTCCTACCGTCTGTGTCAGCGACCGGTGCGAGCGCAGAAACCCCTCCTTGTCGGCATCCATTATTATGACGAGGGCCACCTGCGGTAGGTCGAGCCCCTCGCGCAGGAGGTTGACGCCGATAAGGACGTTGAACACTCCGTCGCGAAACTCGTCGAGGAGTTTGAGGCGGTCGATGGTGGTTACGTCGGAGTGTATGTAACGGCATTTTACATCCATGCGGGTGAGATACTTGGTAAGCTCCTCGGCCATACGCTTGGTGAGGGTGGTGATAAGAACGCTGTCGCCGTACGATTCGGCGTCGCGTATCCTGTCCAGTATGTCGTCTATCTGATTCTCGGTGGGCTTGACCTCTATTACAGGATCGAGCAACCCGGTGGGACGTATTATCTGCTCCACTACCACCCCCTCGCTCTTGGCCAGCTCGAAGTCGGCGGGTGTGGCGCTGGCGTAGACGGTCTGCCCCTGCAGACGCTCGAACTCGTCGAATTTGAGCGGTCGGTTGTCCATGGCGGAGGGGAGACGGAACCCGTAGTCGACCAGATTTACCTTGCGGGCGTAGTCGCCGCCGTACATGGCCCTTATCTGTGGTACCGTAACGTGGCTCTCGTCTATTATCATGAGGTAGTCGTCGGGGAAGTAGTCGAGCAGACAGAAGGGCCGGCTTCCGGCACTGCGACCGTCGAAATAGCGCGAATAGTTCTCTATGCCGGAGCAATAGCCCACCTCCTTTATCATCTCCAGATCGTACTCCACGCGGCTCTTTAGCCTGCCTGCCTCTATGGACTTGCCGATGGAGTTGAAATACTCGATGCGGTCGAAGAGGTCGTCCTGTATCTCCTCTATGGCGTTGTGCAGACGCTCGGGCGAGGTCACGAAGTTGCTGGCAGGGTAGAGGGTGAACGATTCGAGCGACTCTTTGCGTATGGAGGTGCGCGGGTCGGTAATGAATATGCCCTCTATCCTCTCGCCGTTGAACACTACGCGGTAGATGGTGTCGGAGTAGGCGGGGTGTATGTCTATGGTGTCGCCCTTGACCTTGAATGTGCCGGGCTTGAAGTCGAGCTCGTCGCGGCTGTATAGCGCCGTCGTCATCTTCTGCAGGAAACGCTGGCGTCCGAACAGCTGCCCCACCTTTATGTCGATGGTGTTCTCATGGAAGTCGGACGGGTTGCCTATGCCGTACAGACACGATACCGAGCTTACCACCACCACGTCGCGACGTCCCGATAGGAGCGTGGAGGCCGTGCTCAGACGCAGCTTCTCTATCTCCTCGTTGATGGCAAGGTCTTTCTCTATGTAGGTGTCGCTCTGCGGCAGATAGGCCTCGGGCTGATAGTAGTCGTAGTACGATACGAAGAACTCTACCGCATTCTCGGGGAAGAATGTCTTGAACTCGTTGTAGAGCTGACCGGCGAGGGTCTTGTTGTGGCTCAGCACCAGCGTCGGACGGTTAAGCTCGTTTATGACGTTGGCCATGGTGAACGTCTTGCCCGAGCCGGTGACGCCCAACAGGGTGACGTGACGCGAGTTGTCGTCTCTTATGGAGCGCACCAGCGAGGATATGGCCTCCGGTTGGTCGCCTGTGGGGGTATATGTAGAGGTCAGTTTGAAGTTCATCGGCTTATCTTTTCCTGTACAAAAATAGTGATTTTTGTCATGCCATTCGAGTCCGTGGCAGGGCTAATTTCGTTGTACGGCCTTTTCACACGGTTACAGCGATGCGGGGTGCCCGTCTCAAGGGACAGACTATTGAAAATATTCCGCCGTTACGATGAGGCGTGTTTTAGCCTGACGGTATGCGTACCGGCCGAGTCCTGTCTCCGTACGACAACCCGAGCGAATCGAGGGCCATAGACAAGCATTCCTTATGGGAATTTTGAGCGAGAATAGTGCCGTGCAAAAACAGGCGGAAGCTACGGAAACCCGACATCGCAACGGACCGAGAGAGTAATCCGATGCCAAACAAGACCTATGAATTGCCGACATTGTAAACGAACCTCCGTGCGAGGGATAATTTATGACCACCGCGAGGTGCGCCTACTGCGAAGTGTACCTACTGCAAGGTACACCCACTGCAAGGTGTGCCTATCGCAAAGCGCGACATCTGCCCGACCAGCAATCGTGGCCTCGACTATCAGGGCCTTACGTAGCTCAAACCGGACATCAGACGGAATTAAATCTCCGGATTAACGCCAATCTCTTTCAGAACCGCCCCGAGCAACGAGCTCGACCCTATCCTGAACATATCCGGAGTCACATTTTCTCCGAATACCGTCTCCGCTATGGCCGCATATAGCAGAGCGTCGTCGGCCGACGATACGCCTCCGGCCACCTTCACGCCGGCCCTTGTGCCGCAATGTGCGTTATAGTCGGCAACGGCCATGCAGAGGGCAGCTGCGGCCTCCGGTGTCACGCCGCCGCAGTTCTTGCCCGTGGAGCTTTTGACGAAATCGGTTCCCCCCTCAAGGGCTACTATCGCGGCCGTGTATATGTCGTCGAGGTCCTCCTGCGAACCGGTCTCTATTATGGTTTTGAGCACCACGTCGTCTCCGGCCTCCTCCTTTATGAGACGTATCTCGCTGGAGGCCTCGTCGTAGCGTCCCTCTCCGAGTGCTCCGAGGTCGGCCACTATGTCGAGCTCGTCGGCCCCGTTCTCCATAGCCATCGCGCACTCGAGCATCTTGACCTCGGGGAATGTCTGTCCGGTAGGGAATCCGCCCGCCACGGAGCATATCGCCACCGGTTCGTCGCCGAGCTCCACGCCCACGCTCTCCACGAATATGGGCGACACGCACACCGATGCCGGCATAACGCCCGCGGGGCGACACGCCTCCAGCATGGAGCGGGTGAAATCGCGCACGCTCTCGTCGGAGTCGGTGACAGACAGGGAGGTGTGGTCTATCATCGTTACCAATGCGCGCATCGTCTCCACGGTGCGCATGGCGGGTAGGCGTCGGCGGGCGGCCTCTATGACCGCGGCCGTCTCTTCTGCGGTTATGTGTCTTACCAAACAGGGCATAACGGTGGGTTTGTTTTTAAATTTATCTCCGCCGACCGGGATGGCCGACAGGACGGAACCGATGAAAAACAGTCGGTTCGGTATATGCAAACAAAAGTAATAAATTTTTCTTTCCGATAAAAAATCGGATTATCTTTGCATTCGGACGAGACGGGAAGTCGCACACATACGCTGAAAACACCGAATCCGATGTACAGAGGTAACCGCAACTATATCTTTCACACCACGCTGATAGCCCTATTGGTGATAGCCGTCCTGATGGCCATACGCACAGTGCCCTCTTTCGGGTTGTTGGGTACGGAGCTCAGACGTGCCGACATAGTCTCCGACGTGGTTGTCCGCGACACGCTTGGAGTTGCGGTGGACACCCTCTTGCTCGCCTCTGCCGAGCCATCGCCGGAGGCCTCGGAGAGTGTTGCGGAGAGGGCGGCCGACACCCTACCCTCGCGTAGCCCCCTACCTATGCCGGCCGGTGAGCGCGACACTGTCGCCGCCGCAAAGCCCGCCGCCGATATTCCCGACACCGCCACCGTAACCCCTGCCCGCGACGGCATTGTCCCCATAGAGGACTACTCCCCTGACGGGTCGGCCTTGGACGCTTTCCGTGCGGCCATGTCACGGCGCGACGGCAAGGTGGTGCGCATAGGCTTCATGGGCGACTCGTTCATAGAGGGCGACCTCATGACCGGCGATCTGCGCGAGATGTTGCAGAGCCGCATGGGCGGTTCGGGCGTGGGCTTCGTCCCCATCACCTCCATAGTATCGAAATTGCGTCAGACCGTAGCACACACCTTTTCGGGGTGGAAGACCCACTCTATAAGGAAGCGCAACGGGACCGACATAGACGGTCGCTTCACCATCTCCGGATATGTCTACACCCCCGAGAACGACAACGCCACGGTCACATACCGCGTCACCGACTTCAAACCCCGCCTCAGGAACGTGCGCTACGTGGACTTCTTCTTCGTCAACCGTGAAAGCACCGAGATACGCGCCACGGTCAACGACAGCACGGAGTTTGTATTCACGCCGCCCGCCGACGAACGGATGCAGAAGATAACCATATCATCCGAGGTCCCCGTCTCCAAAGTGAAATTCAATTTCAAGAACGTAGGCGGATTCTATGCCTACGGTGCGTCGCTAGGCGGAGGCAACGGGGTGCAGCTGGACAACTTCGGCGACCGCGGCACATCCGGTCTTCAGATGTCCAAACTGAGCAGCGAGGCCAATAGCCGTTTCGACGCCCTCCACCCGTACGACCTCATAATAATAGAATACGGCCTTAACGTCGTCACCCGCGGCACCATGCGTTACACCTCTTTCGAGGAGCAGATGAGCGCCATAGTGGCCAACGTAAAGGCATGTTATCCGGGCGCTTCCGTTATAGTAATGGGTCTGAGCGACCGTAGCAGCAATCAGGACGGCGTCTACCGTACCATGCCCGAGGTGAAGGCCATGATAAGGCACCAGAGAGCCATAGCGCGCAATGCGGGCGTGGCCTACTGGGACACCTTCACGGCAATGGGGGGCGACGACAGCATGGTCAGGTTCGTATCCAAGCGTTGGGCATCGAAGGACTACACCCACGTGTCGCCGCGCGGGGCAGCATTCATAGCCGAACGTCTGGCCGACGCCCTTATCGACGCTCTTTAATCGCAGGCACTGTTTTTGTACGTGGAAAGAGGCCGCGCCCCCGTGAGCCGGAACATTCCCCGCAAGGCAGGAGGCAAGGGTTTGTTTGACATTGAAAACCAAAAACACTATCATAATGAACGAAGATCTTCGCATCGCTCACTCCGTGGAGTTGGAGCCCATAGTAGAGGTAGCTTCCCGTTTGGGTATAGGAGCCGAAACATTGGAGAGCTACGGCCGTTACAAGGCCAAACTGCCGCTTTCGCTCATAGACGCTAACAAGATAGGGCGGAGCAATCTGATATTGGTGTCGGCCATATCGCCCACCCCTGCCGGCGAGGGTAAAACCACCGTGTCGATAGGTCTGAGTCAGGCGTTGTGCCGGCTGGGTTACAGGTCGGTGGTGGCGTTGCGCGAGCCATCTCTCGGTCCCGTATTCGGCATCAAGGGAGGTGCGGCCGGCGGCGGATATTCGCAGGTGTTGCCCATGGAGGATATCAACCTCAACTTCACCGGCGACTTCGATGCCGTGTCAAAAGCCCACAATCTGCTGGCGGCGATGATAGACAACAACATACAGAACCGTAACAACAATCTGGGGATAGACCCCCGCACCGTAGTATGGAAACGCGTCATCGACATGAACGACCGCGCCCTGCGTAACATCATCGTGGGCTTGGGCGGTGCCACCGGCGGACGTCCCCGCGAGACGGGATTCGACATAACAGCCGCCTCGGAGGTGATGGCCATACTCTGCATGAGCGAGAGCATGAAAGAGCTCAAAGAGCGTCTCGGCAACATATTCGTGGGTTACACGTTCGACCGCAAGCCGGTATATGCCCGCGACCTCAAGGCCGAGGGGGCCATGGCGGTAATACTCAAGGAGGCCATCAAGCCCAACCTTGTGCAGACCATAGAGCACACCCCGGCAATAATACACGGCGGCCCGTTCGCCAACATAGCGCAGGGTACCAACACCATAGTGGCCACCAAGATGGCCATGAGCCTGTCGGAGTATGCCGTCACCGAGGCCGGGTTCGGCTTCGACCTCGGCGGCGAGAAGTTCATCGACATCAAGTGCCGTCGCATGGGCGTATACCCCAAGGCCGTGGTGCTCGTGGCCACAATAAAGGCCCTCAAGTATCACGGCGGCAAGCCGTTGGCCGAGCTGTCGCAACCCGACGTAGAGGCATTGAGGCGCGGTATGGTCAACCTCGGCAAGCACATAGAGAACATACGCCGTTTCGACGCCAACCCCATAGTGGCGATCAACCGCTTCAACGCCGACTCGCAGGAGGAGATAGAGGAGATAACCCGCTTCTGTCAGTCGGAGGGCGTGCCCATCTCTCTTTGCGAGGTGTGGGCCAAAGGCGGCGAGGGCGGCATCGACCTTGCCGAGAAGGTGGTGGCCGCAATCAAGAGCAACCCCTCCGAGTGTATCAAGCTATACGGCTGCAATCTGCCCGTCAAGGAGAAGATAGAGAAGATAGCGCGCGAGATATACGGAGCCGCCGCCGTGGAGTACACTGGGCGTGCCGAGTCCGACATAAAACGCATATACTCGCTGGGACAGGACAAGCTGCCTATATGTGTGGCCAAAACCCAGAAGTCGCTGTCGGATGATCCCAAACTCCTCGGTCGCCCCTCCGGATTCATCATGAAGATTCGCGAAGTGGAATTGGCCGCCGGTGCCGGATTCATCATTCCAATAGCCGGCGAAATGATGAGAATGCCCGGATTACCCGAAATCCCCGCCGCCGAAATGATAGACATAGACGAAACCGGCGAAATCATCGGCCTATCCTAGGGGGGGCACAGCCCCCTTTTTGAATCAACTTTATATGTCGGGGAATCGGCCATAGGCGGGTGAAAACGGCATG
>CAMWRR010000092.1 GCA_947176715.1 uncultured Rikenellaceae bacterium
TCTCGGGGGCCCGGAGATGTGTTTATGAGACAGGCAGAAGAGAGGCGTTTAATACCCTTTACAAATAACGCTTATAACTCCGTTACTCTCACTTGCGGGCTTCCGTGCGGGGAATTTTATGCCCACTGCGAGGTGCGCCCACTGCGAGGTGCGCCCCCCTTACAAAAACGACACTCTTTTTCCATATATGCGACAAAAACAGACGCGATTCCGGTTATTTTATTTAAATTTACCACCGAAAAACCATATAATTTTATAAAGCTATGATTCAGAGAATACAAAGCATATACCTTTTGGCGACAGCCCTGTTATTGCTTCTGCTCTTCTTCGTGCCGACGGTAAGTATCGATTTCTTTCTCGGGACGCAATCACGTACCATAGAGATGTTGCCGTTCGGCATAACAGAGACCGGGGGCGGCGAAAGCTCCCTTGCGATAGGCACCGTATATTACGGCATACTCATAACCGTAGCTATGGCGTTGACGCTGACCGTCATATTCCTGTTCAAGAACAGGTTGTTGCAGATGCGTCTGGTTGCGGCCGACATAGTGTTGCAGGCCGGCATCCTCGGCTTCATCGCCTACTATATATACAAAGCCTATTCGTTGGCGGAGAATATAGAGGCGGTATCCATCGGCGCCAAAGCGTACGTGAGCCTCTCGCCGGTATGCGCCGTTCCGGTGGCTACCATAATAGTGTCGTGCCTCGCTTTCCGCGGCATACTGCGCGACCACATACTCGTACGATCGCTCGACCGCATACGTTAAACACATAAAAACGACATAATGAACGACGATTACAACTATGCCGCGTGGTTCTTAGGACCCAAAGCGGAACACTCGGACACATGGGAGAAGATGCTCGTGTACACCTTCCGCGACTACGTGCACTGGCGCCGTAACTACTTCCCCGAAGACAACGTCGTGATAAACTCGCAGTTGAGACGCCAGCACGAGCTGAGGTTAGACAGCCTGCGCGACGAGCTGACTAGGATACTGGCCCTCTTCAAGGCACAGAACCCCATATACTCGCCCCGTTACATAGCCCACATGGTATCGGAGCAGACAATGCCGAGCGTGGTGGGCTACTTCGCCGGCATGCTCTACAACGCCAACAACATAAGCGGCGAATCGTCGCCCATAGGCTTCCCGTTGGAGATAGAGGTGGGCAAGATAGTGGCCGACATGCTCGGCTTCGACCCGTCGCAATCGTGGACCCACATAAGCTCCGGCGGCACCATCGCCAACATAGAGGCGCTGTGGATAGCCCGCACCGTAAAGTTCGTACCTTTCAGCGTTCGCGAATATTGCCGACAACAGGATATGGCCTACGACATAACCCTGCCCGACGGCTCCGTGTGCGACATACGCAAGGTGGACGACTGCACCCTCCTGCACATAGCGCCCGCCGAGGCCGTACGCATGACAAGACGGCTGTTTTACACTCAGATAGAGGCGGGACGCACTGCGGAGAAGATCATGGACGACTACTCCGACTTTGTCAAGAAGAGCGACTACAACATATCCGAACGCGGCCTTGCGCACGTGCTGGCCAAAGTGGGCGCGACACCGCGCGTCTATCTGTCGCCCTCGGCCCATTACAGTCTCAAAAAGGCGGTCAACGTGCTCGGCTACGGCTCCGACTCGCTCCAGATAGTGGACGTAGACGAGAACTTCCGCATGAACACCACCCTCTTGCGCGAAAAGCTCATGGGTGCCCCCGACGACACATACATAGCGGCGGTACTCGGCATTGCCGGCACCACCGAGGAGGGTGCGGTAGACCCCATACACAAGATAACGGCCCTGCGCAACGAGCTGTCGGCGACGCATAACCGCTCTTTCTGGCTCCACATCGACTCGGCGTGGGGCGGCTACGTGCGCTCGCTCTTCAAGGGCTACGACCTCTCGTCCGGCAACATGGACGACAAGGTGGAGCGGTGCCGCGTAAACATCAACACACAGACCGGCGAGTGCATCTGGAGCGGCGACGACAACAACTACCGCGCCTACCTCAGCTTCCCCGAGGCCGACTCGGTGACGATAGACCCGCACAAGCTCGGCTACATACCCTACCCTGCCGGCATGGTGTCGATACGCCACGGACTGGTGACCGAGCTGATACGTCAGGACGCCGCATACGTATTCGACAAACAGAGCGGTCTGCTCCCCGACTTCGGATTCAAGATAGGCGACATCGGCAGCTACATACTCGAGGGCTCCAAACCGGGCGCCGCGGCCGCATCGTGCTACCTCGCCCACAAGACGATCCCCCTCGACATAGAGGGACACGGGGCCATAATAAAATCGACCCTCATAAGCACCCAGCGTCTGCAACGCCTCATGTTCGAGCACCTCAACCGCTTCGACGAATACGACAGGCTCGCGTCGCATAACCACGCCGCAGGGTCAGACGAGCGCAGACTGGTTACGTTCAGGCCGATACACCGCCCGGACACCAATCTGATATGCTACATGATGGTGCCCGTAAAATCCGAAAAAGGCGGAGAATATATCATAGACAAAAGTTACTCTCTCGCGGAGATAAACGAACTCAACACCCGTCTCTACGCCGCCATGTCGGTAGGCGAAGAGTACAAGGGGCTGCAGAACATCGACTTCTTCGTATCGCGCACGCGTCTTACCGACGGGCTCTACAACTACGACTCCATAGCGAGGATACTGGAACCGCTCGGCATCACCCGCAAGGCATACGTCAAGGAGGGGCTGTTCGTGCTCCGCTCCACCGTCATGAACCCGTTATACCAGTTGGCGGTACGCGAAGCCGAAAAGGATTATCTGTACGACTTCGTCGTAGCGCTTCACGGACATGCCTCGCGCATATTGCACGAGTTCGAGAGGTGAGAACGACGGCAATGCAAACCTCTCCCTACGGAGAGTAGCTGCAACCTGAAAAAAGAACGCTTCAATCAAATCAGAAAACAATGATAAAAAAGCCCCTTACATTGTGTCTGCTGGCCCTTTCAGCCGCTTCCGCCGCATGGGCCGACACAGCCGACGAAGCACGTTTGCTTCGGTTTCCGGCCACCAACGACCGACAGATAGTTTTCACATACGCCGGCGACCTATATTCGGTAGGCATGGACGGAGGCGTAGCCCGAAAACTGACCTCGGACATAGGATTCGAGATGTTCGCCCGTTTCTCTCCCGACGGCGAGACCATAGCCTTCACCGGCCAATACGACGGCAACACCGAGGTGTACAGCATGCCGTCGGAGGGTGGCACTCCCGTGCGTCTGACCTACACCGCATCCGTAGACCGTGACAATATCGGCGACAGGATAGGCCCCAACAACATAGTGATGGCATGGACGCCCGACGGCAAAGAGATAGTGTTCCGCTCCCGCAGCTGGAGCTTCAGCAGCATGAGAGGCGCCCTGATGAAGGTGAGCCGTGACGGCGGCGTACCGCAACGTCTGCCGCTGACCGAGGGGGGCTTCTGCTCGTTCTCACCGGACGGCAAATACCTCGCCCTCAACAGAATGTTCCGCGAGACCCGCTCATGGAAAGAGTACGAGGGGGGACAGGCCGACGAGATATGGCTGGCCGAACTCAAAACCGGCAAGTTGGACAAGCTGACCGACAATCCGGCGCAGGATATATTCCCCATGTTCGTAGGCCGGGAGATATACTTCATCTCGGCCCGCGACAAGATAATGAACCTCTTCGTCTACAACCTCGACACCAAGCAGACCGAGAAGCTGACCGACTTTACCGAATACGACATAAAATACCCGTCGCACTCCGAGGGGCACATCGTCTTCGAGAACGGCGGTTACATCTACAAATACTCGATAAAGGACAAAAGTTGCCAGAAGGTGCCCGTCGTAATACGCGACGAGGGGGTCTTCGCCCGTCCCAAATGGATAGATGCCTCAAACCGCATATCGGGCTACTCGTTATCACCCGACGGCGAGAGGGTGCTCGTTACCGCCCGCGGCGACATCTTCTCTGTACCGGCCCGCAAAGGGGCGACAATCAATGTCACCCGTAGCGACGACGCCCACGAGCGTAACGGAATATGGTCTCCCGACGGCAAATATTTCGCCTACCTCTCCGACAAGAACGGCGAATACGACATCTACGTGATAGCGCAGGAGCTGAACTCTGAGCCCAAGCAGCTCACCCACACCGAGGAGAACTACAAGTCCAACCTCAAATGGGCGCCGGACTCCAAGTCGCTCTACTACGCCACCGAGACCAAAGGGCTCTACAATGTAGACCTCAACGGCAACCAAAAGACAATTTATCAGGGCGAAGAGAGCGGCGCCAACGCATACGTCATATCGCCCGACGGCAAGTGGCTCGCCTTTACCGGACGCCGCGACAACGACATGAATATCGTATTCCTCATGGAGATAGCCACAGGCAAGAGCTATCCCGTCACCGACGACTGGTACAGCTCCGGCTCGCCGATATTCTCGTCCGACGGCAAATACCTCTACTTCACCTCGTCGCGCGAGCTGAGGGCACAATATGCCTCCAACGAGTGGAACGCGCTCTATAACTATCAGAGCTTCATATTCGTAGTGCCTTTGGCGGCCGACACCCCCAATCCGTTACTCACCTCCAACGATGCCTACAAGGTTGCCGCCGCCCCGGGCGACAAGAACTCCGCCACTGCACAGAACGCCCCGATGAAGGTAGACCCCGACGGTATCATGGAACGTGCTGTCAGCCTGCCGCTCAACGCCGGATATTACCGTCTGCTCAATGCCTTCGACGACAAGCTGATATACTCTGCCGGCGGGGCCGTACACAGCTTCAATCTCGCCACCGGCAAAGACAAGGAGATAGGCAAAGGTAGCATCCTCGCCTTTACCCCCGATGGCAAAAAGGTGCTCTACCGCGACGGCAAAGGCATGAGCGTAATAGCCATGAGCGACGATCTGAAGAGCGGCACCGCCGTACCCACCGACGGACTGCGCGTATTCGTCGACTATGCGAACGAATGGAGGCAGATATTCGACGAGACGTGGCGCATATATCGCGACGGCTTCTATGTGAAGAACATGCGCGGGAAAGACTGGAAGGCCATTCATGACAAATATGCGGTACTGTTGCCGTATGTAAAACACCGTCAAGATCTTACCTACATCATAGGAGAGATGATATCCGAGCTTAACGTGGGACATGCCTACGTCACCACCGGCAACGACTATCCGATGCCGGAGCGTATCGCTACCGGACTGCTGGGGGCGCGTTTCAGCAAGGACAAGTCGGGGTATTTCAAGATCGAGAAGATATTCCGCGGGGCCAACTGGTCGGCAAAATGGCGTTCTCCCCTGACAGAGCCGGGCATGAATGTGGAGCCGGGCATGTATGTGATAGCCGTGAACAACATCCCCTGCACCGAGCTTACCGACATACTCCAGCCCTTGGCAGGCACCGTGGGGCAGACCGTGGAGCTGACGATAAACGACAAGCCCGCCAAGAGCGGCGCACGCAAGATATACGTCAGACCTATCGCCAACGAGGCGCCCCTCGCCTACTACGAGTGGGTGCAGGACAACATCGAGAAGGTAGACAAGCTCTCGGGCGGCGAGATAGGCTACATACACGTACCCGACATGAGCACGGCCGGTCTGGACGAGTTTACCCGTCTCTACTATCCGCAGCTCAACAAAAAGGCGTTGATTATCGACGACCGCATGAACGGCGGCGGAAACGTATCGCCCATAATCATAGAGAAGCTGTCGCGCATAGTGTATCGCATGACCATGTCGCGCAACGGCGGACGACCCAACACCATACCCGAGGGGACGCATTACGGACCCAAAGTGGTGCTGATAGACAAATACTCCAGCTCCGACGGCGACCTGTTCCCCTACAGCGTAAAACGACTGGGGCTGGCCAAGCTGATAGGTATGCGCACATGGGGCGGCATAGTGGGTATCAGCGGCTCCAAGGAGTATCTCGACCGTCAGGACGTACGCACCCCGTTCTTCACCTCATACTCGTTGGACGGCGACTGGATTATAGAGAACCACGGCGTCGACCCCGACATAGAGGTGGACAACAACCCGTTCGACGAATACAAAGGCATCGACAAACAGTTGGAAAAGGCGGTAGAGGTGCTCAAAGAGGAGATGAAGAGCTACAAACCGCTGCCCCCCGTTCCGGCAGACCCCGTGATACGATAACCGCCCACCAAATTACAGCCCCGCTGTAAGAGTTACCATAAAGACACCCCGTCCGAAACCTCAGACCTCTTTGTATCGGAGGCTCCGTAAAGGTTCGGACGGGGTGTCTTAATTATAGCTATTCTATGCCGCAATATTGCGAGATATACAATTATTACTGTCCGAGGAACGATGACAGTAGGCCTTTCCGTTTGGCGGTCTTTCCGCTTCGCTTCAAGACCGAACGGGCCGCACCTCGCGGTGGACAGAAACTCTCCCCCCACGGAGACCCGCAAGGGAGAGTAACGAAACTATAAGCGTTATTCACTAAAATGGCCTAACCGCCTCTATTGTACCTCACGCGAGGCGCGGTCCACCGCAGCCTCCGTCCCTTGTGAACCGCTCCTGATTCAACGCCTCGAAACTTAAAAACGGGGCAAAACAGCACAAATAAATCGGGAAAAGTTACAATAACCGGCAATATTCAGTATATTTGTAACAGCCGTATTTTAAGCAAAGAACCGCACCGCCGCGGATATGTGGTACAATTAGCCACAGTAAATAAAAACGACATCACCATGACATCTATCAGAAAATCATCGAAACGAATCTGTATCAAGTCGCCGTTCATAGCTTCCGTAGCGGCGTTTGCCATTGTTGCGTTCGCACAAACGGCCTACTCCGTGCCCGGTAGCGGCTCTGTCAGAGCAATGCAGATACGGAACGACAGCACACGCGTATATGTCAACGGAGTACACACCCTTCGTCCGGACACAATCCGCCCCGAAACCATAGCCTCGGTGTCGGTGTTGACCGGAGATAATGCGCGTGGGAGATACCCCGAGATGACCGATAGCGAAAAGTGTGTCATAGAGATATGGCTCCGCAAGCCGGGAGATGTGCCGGCCACAGACAAGACCAAACCCAGCGGCCCGGTGACAATCGTCGGTGTCGGTTCCGGCTCCAGCGTGAAGAAATAGCGCCAAAACCGGACATACACCGCGCAAACCGCAACATCCGAACGAGGACAAGCCGCCACATACGATAAAAGGAGATGACGACACGATCCTTTTATCGTATGACGTATTCAAATAGCGCCTCATCCTCCACTATCGTTATAGTCGCTATCAAGTCGCCGA
>CAMWRR010000093.1 GCA_947176715.1 uncultured Rikenellaceae bacterium
TGTGCGTCCGGATGGCGGCCCGAGCGGAGCGAGGGCCATAGACAAGGAATTCCTTATGAAAAGGTCTTTTAAAGCGGTGAGGGGGCTGTTAGCGGGGAGTCGGTGAGCTTCACAAGGGGCGGAGCCTGCGGGGGACCGCACATCGCGGGAGTTTTAACAGATGCGGTTAGGTACTCTCAGCGAATAACGCTTATAGTTTCGTTACTCTCACTTGCGGGCCTCCGTGGGGGGAGGCTCCGGCCCGCTCGTCCCCTCCGCTGCGCTACGGGGCCGCCAAGCGGAAAGGCTTACGGTCCTCGTGCCTCGGACCGAATCGAGCGGAACTGTGTTTGACCTCTTCGCTGACGCACGGACCGAATCAAGCGGAATGTTGTTTCATGTCTTTTCTGGTGCACGTACTGAATTAAGCCGAATTGTATCTGATGCTTCTCGCTGGTGTACGTACGCAACAATGCGGAATGCTCCTATAGCCATCGCTGACGCATGGACCTGATAAAGCATAACCTGCTATGGTCTTAGTTGGTACTCGGGCCGAACCTTCGTAGAATTATGCTTGCGAGACGATACGGTGCTTTGTGTTTGACTGTATGCGCATTAGCCGAACCTGTGCGTCCGGATGGTGGCCCGAGCGGAGCGAGGGCCATAGACAAGGAATTCCTTGTGAAAAGGTCTTTTGCGCGGGGAGAGAGCTTTTAGCGTGAAGCCGGAGTGGTTCACAAGGGGCGGAGCCTGCGGGGGACCGCACATCGCGGGAGTTTTAGCAGATGCGGTTAGGCACTCTCAGCGAATAACGCTTATAGCTTCGTTACCCTCTATTGCGGGCCTCCGTTGGGGGAGGCTCCGGCCCGTTCGTCCCCTCCGCTGCGCTACGGGGCCGCCAAGCGGAAAGGCTTACGGTCCTCGTGCCTCGGACCGAATCGAGCGGAACTGTGTTTGACCTCCTCGCTGACGCACGGACCGAATCAAGCGGAATTTGTGTTTCATGTCCTTTCTGGTGCACGTACTGAATTAAGCCGAATTGTGTCTGATGCCTCTCGTGGTGCACGTACGCAACAACATGGAATACACCTATAGCCTCGCTGTAGCACGTACGAGATAAGGCAAAACCCGCTATGTTCTTAGCTGTCGCTCGGCCCGCATCTCTCAACAGATATAAGTATCAATAATTCCCTTATCCCGACGCACGTTATTATATAAAGACTCTTTGTCAAAGCGAATACCAAACAACAATAAAAAAATCCCGCGAAGCCAATCGCGGGATCTTTTTATTAAGAACCGAAGTTATCGTACAAGATATTCTCAGGCGGTACGCCGAGACTGTCGAGCATCTTAACAACGGACGATATCATCATGGGGGGGCCGCACATCAGGTAGAGGCAGCCTTCGGGGTCTTCGTGGTTCTTGAGATAGTTCTCGTAGAGCACGTTGTGAACGAATCCCACTTTGTAGGGAACGCCTGCCGCGTCGGCTTCGGGGTCTTCGCGGTCGAGGGCGAGGTTGAACTTGAAGTTGGGGAAGTCTTTCTCTATCTGGTGGAACTCCTCGAGATAGGGGGCCTCTTTAAGCGCACGTGCGCCGTACCAGAACGAGACGGGACGTTTTGTCTTCTCGGTCTTGAACAGGTGCATTATATGGCTTCGCATGGGGGCCATACCTGCGCCGCCGCCGATGAATATGAGCTCCTGAGTGTCGGGCAGGTTGTCCGGCAGGAAGAATTCGCCGTAGGGACCCGATATGGTGACCTTGTCTCCCGGTTTGCGCGAGAATATGTACGACGAGCATATACCGGGGTTGACGTTCATGAAGCTGCCTGTGGCACGGTCGAACGGGGGCGTTGCTATACGGATGTTGAGCATTATGATGTTGCCCTCCGCCGGGTGGTTGGCCATAGAGTAGGCGCGGAACGTAGGCTCGGGGTTGGTGGTCGTAAGATCCCACATCTTCATCTTGTCCCAGTCGGCACGGAAACGTTCGTCCACGTCCATATCCGAGAACTTGATCTCCTTGTATTTGGGAATATCTATCTGGATGTAACCGCCGCTACGGAACTTGAGGTTCTCTCCCTCGGGCAGCTTGACGACGAACTCCTTGAGGAATGTCGATATGTTGCGGTTCGATACCACCTCGCACTCCCATTTCTTGACGCCGAGTACCGCTTCGGGAACCTTTATCTTGAGGTCCTCTTTTACCTTGACCTGACATCCGAGGCGCCATTTATCCTTCTGCTGTTTGCGTGTGAAGAAGTTGACCTCGGTGGGGAGTATGTCGCCGCCCCCTTCGAGCACCTGACAGCGGCACATACCGCAAGAGCCGCCTCCGCCGCATGCCGAGGGGAGGAATATGCCTTTGTCGGCGAGGGTCGATAGCAACGAGCCGCCCGGTTCGCATACGAGCTCTTTTTCTCCGTCGTTTATAGAGATGGTGACGTTGCCGGAGGGCATCAGCTTCTTCTTGGCGAAGAGCAGAAGCGCCACCAACACCAGTATGACGATGAGAAAGGCTACGACCGAAATGATGATTGAACTGTAGTCCATTTCTTATTTATTGTTATCTGTTTGACTTTAAGCTGTTTTGCGTAGACTGACAGCCTGCCGCAATGGCGAATTTATAGCTGGATACCCATGAACGACATGAACGCTATGCCCATGAGTCCCGTGAGTATGAAGGTTATGCCGACACCGCGCAAGGGGGCGGGTACGTGCGAGTAGGCTATCTTCTCGCGAACGGCGGCCATGGCCACAATGGCGAGCCACCATCCTATACCCGAGCCGAGAGCGAAAGTAGCGGCCTCGCCAACGTTGAGATAGTCGCGCTCCTGCATGAAGAGCGAGCCGCCGAGTATGGCGCAGTTAACGGCTATGAGCGGCAGGAAGATACCGAGCTGACCGTAGAGCGCGGGTGCGAATTTCTCCACCACCATCTCCACAATCTGCACAATGGATGCCACCACCGCTATGAAGACTATCAGGCTTAGGAAGCTGAGGTCGATGTCGGCGTAGCGTTCGCCGAGCCACGATAGTGCGCCGGCCGAGAGCACGTATTTGTTAAGTATGTAGTTGACGGGCACGGTCACCACCATCACGAAGGTGACGGCTATACCCAGACCCATCGCGGTCTTTACGCTCTTAGATACGGCGATGTACGAGCACATGCCGAAGAAGAACGCGAAAACCATATTGTCGATGAATATCGACCTTACGAAAATGCTTAGTAAGTTTTCCATATTCAGTCTCTCCTATTTATTCGCAAAGGTTTCTGTTGTGCGAGCGGTGTATCCATATAATGATACCCACGCAAATGAGTGCCATCGGGGGCAGCAACATGAGGCCGTTGTTGGAGTACCCGTGCGCGTAGAAGCTCTCGGGTATTACGCGGTAGCCCCATACGGTGCCGGCGCCGAGAAGCTCGCGTACGAAACCGAGGATTACCAGTATCATGCCGTAGCCCAAGCCGTTGCCTATGCCGTCGAGGAATGCGGGCCACGGTTTGTTACCGAGGGCGAACGCCTCTATACGGCCCATCACTATACAGTTGGTGATGATAAGGCCCACGAATACCGATAGCTGTTTGCTCACGTCGTAGACGAAAGCCTTGAGCACCTGGTCTACGAGTATCACCAACGCGGCCACCACAACCAGCTGGACGATGATGCGGATACGCGAGGGTATGCCTTTGCGCAGAAGCGAGAGGATAAGGTTGGCGAACGCCGTCACCACGGTCACCGAGAGCGCCATGACGAAAGCGGGCTGCAGCTTGGCCGTGACAGCCAGTGCGGAACAGATACCGAGTATCTGGACCGTGATGGGGTTGCTCGCACCCAACGGGTTGGTGAGCAACTTCATATTCTTAGCCGAGAACATCGGCTCTTTCTCTTTATTACTCATGGTTTAATTTCTTAGCTCGTCTCAAACCCCGAAAGGGGCTGTGCGAGACGGTGCTGTTATTTACTTAACTCCGTTTTTCACGAGGAACGGTTCGTAGTCGCCTATGCACTCTTTTATCATGGCCTGCACCGCACGCGAGGTGATGGTACCGCCCGATATTGCGTCTACGGCGTGAGAGTTACCTGCCGACGAGCCTACGCCTTTGGTGACATTGATGCCCACGAACGAGCCGTTGCCGAAGAGGGTCTTGCCCACGAACTGTTTCTGGAATGCCGGGGTAGCTATCTCGGCGCCGAGGCCCGGGGTCTCGCTCTTGTGGCCGAATACCGCGCCGTCGATGGTGTCGAGGTTGCTCTGCAGAGCTATGTAGCCCCATATCGGACCCCACAGTCCGGTACCGTAGACGGGGAGTATGTAGCGTACCTGACCGGCGTCGTTACGGCTCACGAAGACGGGAAGTCTGCGCTCTGCCTCGGGTTTGGCGAACTCCGCCTTGAGGTTGTCCAAAGAGGCGAAAGCGGCCTGCTCCGAGTCGGGTATTCTGTTTCCCTTGCTGTCTACGAGGAAGCTCTCGGTTATGTATTTTTCGTATCTGTCTATGATATACTGGTTCTTGTCTTTGGCCTTGTTTGCCGCTTCTGCGTCGTAGAGCCCTACCGAGCCGAGTATGTCGCTCATCTTCTCGGCCTGCATGTTGCTCTGCTGACGGGGGCCGAGCGAGAGCGTCACCAACGAGAGGACCACTGCCACGACCACTACCAGTACGATCGAATATCCGATGATATATGCGTTAGTCTGTTTCATTTGTATTGCTCCTCCCTTATTTGGTTGCTTTTTTAAGACGACGGTTTCTGCGGCGGATGTTCGCCTCTACCACGTAATGGTCTATGATGGGAGCCATTGCGTTAAAGAAGAGTATCGAGAGCATCATGCCTTCGGGGTAGCCGGGGTTGACCACGCGTATGAGCACCGCGAACGCCCCTATGAGGAAACCGTAGATGAATTTGCCTGTGCCTGTCTGCGAGCCTGTTACGGGGTCGGTAGCCATGAATACGGCACCGAATGCGAAGCCGCCGAGGAGCAGGTGGTAGTATGCCGGCATATCCATGTAGGCGTTAAGCCCTATGGCGTTGAAAAGCAGACCCATGAGGTAGCCGCCCGCGAACACCGAGAGCATTATGCGCCACGATGCGATGCCGGTGAAGAGCAATATCGCCGCACCTATCATGATGGCTATGAACGATGTCTCGCCGATACATCCGGGGATGGTACCCACTATCCAGTCGCACACCGAGCTAGATATGTTGAGCGATGGGGCCTTCTCGGCTATCGAGTTGGCTATCTCGGTAAGGGGGGTTGCGCCCGAATAGCCGTCTACGGTCTGTCCCGCGTTCATGCCGGCTATCCATATCTTCTCGCCCGATATGTAGGGTGTGTAGGCGAAGAACATGAACGCACGCGCCAAGAGGGCAGGGTTGAAGACGTTCATGCCGGTGCCGCCGAACACCTCTTTGCCGATGATTACGGCGAAAGCGGTAGATACGGCCACCATCCACAGCGGTGCATCGACGGGCATAATCATAGGTATGAGCATACCCGACACCAAAAAGCCCTCGTTGACCTCGTGGCCGCGCATCTGGGCGAAGGCGAATTCTATGCCGAGGCCCACCACGTATGATACCACTATTATGGGCAGTACTTTCCAGAAGCCGAAGCCGAAGCACTCCATCACGCTCATGTCGGCCATGCCCATTGCGCGGAAGTGTTGCAGACCCACGTTGTACATGCCGAACAACAGTGCCGGAAGAAGCGCTATCACCACTACCGACATGGTTCGTTTTAGCTCGATCACGTCACGGATATGGCTGCCCGACTTAGTCACGGTGTTGGGGACGTAGAGGAACGTCTCGAAAGCGTCGAATGTCGAATGCAACTTTGAGAAACGACCTCCCTCCTCGAACTGCGGCTTAATCTTATCTATGTATTTTCGTAACATTATCAGAAATTTAATTAGTTAAGCTCTTTGATCAAAAGGTCTATGCCCTGACGCACGATCTGCTGTACCTCTGTCTTGGATGTGCAGACGAACTCGCAGAGAGCCAGGTCCTCTTCTATCACTTCGTAGATGCCGAGGTTCTCCATCTTGTCGATGTCGCCGGCAAGTATCGCCTTTATGAGATACACGGGGTATATGTCCATGGGCAACACCTTCTCGTACTGGCCGCTCACGACCAAAGCGCGCTGGCCGCCGTTGAGATTGGTGTCGAGGTTGTAGCTCTTCTTGGGTGTCAGCCAGCTGAAGTAGCTGTGCGACATGGAGAACTTGTTAAGACTGGGAGCTATCCAGCCGAACATCTCGTAGTAGTCGCCCTCGGGGATGACCGTAACGGTGTTGGCATAGAACGACACGAAGCCGTCTTCGGCGATCTTCTTGCCGGTGAGCACGTTGCCGCTGATGACGCGTACCGAACGGCCCTCTTTCACTGGCTTGAGCGCACCCTCGGTGATGGAGTCTACGCGTGCGCCCGATATTATGCGGTAGTAGCGCGGCTTCTCAACGCATGCGCCGGCCAGAGCCACCACCTTCGACATGTCGAGCTTGCCCGTTTTGAGCAGACGGCCGAGGAATATGAGCGAGTGAACATCCATTGTCCACACCGTCTCGCCCTTGTTGATGGGGGCCACGTGGTGTATCTGCACGCCTACGTTGCCGGCGGGGTGGGGGCCCGAGAAGGTGTCTATCTGCACCTTGTCTTCGAGTTTGGCGAATATCTTGGAGTGCGATTCGTCGCTAAGGCCGAGGTGTACCTTACCGGGTGTAAGTTTCTTTATGGCCTCTATGCCGGCTGCGAAATCATCGCCCGATGTCTGGAGTATGAAGTCGAAATCGGCGGCAAGCGGAGCCGAGTCGAAACCCGATACGAATATGTCGCGGGGGGTGTCGGCCGGGTCGGCTATGATGCCGTAGGGACGCTGTATCACGAAAGGCCACAGACCCGATTTGAGCATCAGCTCTTTGAGTGACTCGGCCGTAAGCTCTTCGGCTTTGGGAACGTTGAACTCCTCGTACTCGCGCTCCTGTGACGGGCGGATGATGATATTCAGAATCTTGCGTTTCTCACCTCGGTTGATGGCCGTCACCGTGCCGCTTACCGGAGAGGTGAACAGAATCTCGGGGTGCTTCTTGTCGAAGAATAACGGCGTGCCCGCCTTGACCGTATCATCAACTTTTACCAAGAGTTTTGGGGTCACTCCGATATAGTCGTCGGGAGTGAGCGCGTACTCACTGACTCTTATACACATCAGACGCTCCCGACGATAAGGCTCGTGTAGATCTAGGTGGTCGCCGTATCATTAAAA
>CAMWRR010000094.1 GCA_947176715.1 uncultured Rikenellaceae bacterium
ATGATGGGGAGAATGAACTCGTTGAACTCGCTCGTGGGGATGCGGCGTTTGCGCGAGCCGTACACACGCATGGCCTGTTGCAGCACGTCCATGATCCTCTGTTTGTTGATTACGGAGGTGAAGACCACCGGCACGTCGTTGAACGGCGCCAGCTTGCGTTTGAGCTCTTCGGTGTAACGCTTCATGGTGTTGGTCTCTTTCTCCACCGTGTCCCACTTGTTGACAACTATCACGCACCCCTTCTTGTTCTTGACTATGAGGTGGAATATGTTCATGTCCTGCGCCTCTATGCCGCTCTGGGCGTCTATCATGAGCACGCATACGTCGGAGTTCTCTATGGAGCGTATCGAGCGGAGCACCGAATAAAACTCGAGGTCCTCCTCCACCTTGGCCTTTTTGCGCAGGCCGGCGGTGTCGACGAGGTAGAAGTCCATGCCGAACTTGTTGTAGCGGGTGTTGATGGAGTCGCGCGTGGTGCCCGCTATGGGGGTGACTATGTTACGCTCTCTGCCTAACAGTGCGTTGGTTAGCGACGATTTGCCGACGTTGGGGCGTCCCACTATGGCGAACTTGGGCAGGTCGTCCTCCGTGACCGCCTCGCCGTTATCTTCGGGTAACAGCTCCACAACCTTGTCGAGGAGGTCGCCGGTGCCGCTGCCGGTCATGGCGCATACGGTGAAAGGCTCGCCCAACCCGAGCGAATAGAAGTCGGAGGCGCCGTAGACGCGGTCGTTGTTGTCTACCTTGTTGACGGCGAGCACCACGCTCTTGCGGCTACGGCGCAACAGTGCGGCTATGGCCTGGTCGTAGTCGGTGACCGAGGTGTTGACGTCCACCATGAATATGATGACGTCGGCCTCGTCCACGGCCAGCTCCACCTGTTTGCGTATCTCGCTCTCGAATATGTCGTCGCTTCCTATCGCGTAACCGCCGGTGTCTATCACGGTAAACTCGCGTCCGGCCCAGTCGGCGGTGCCGTAGTGACGGTCGCGCGTGGTGCCCGAGGTGTCGTCCACTATGGCCTTGCGCATACCGACAAGGCGGTTGAAAAGGGTGCTCTTGCCCACATTGGGACGCCCCACTATAGCTACTATATTTGCCATCTATTATCTTTTCGTTCGTTTGTATCCGTCGATAACGCCTTTGCCTCCGCTATCGTTTAGTGCGTCTCTCTGCCGCCTTCAGGGTGTTCTGCATGAGGCATGCTATCGTCATGGGGCCTACGCCGCCGGGCACGGGCGTTATGTAGCTGCACTTGGGCGCCACGTTGTCGTAGTCTACGTCGCCGGCGATGCGGAAGCCGCTCTTCTTGGAGGGGTCGGCTATGCGTGTGATGCCCACGTCTATCACTACCGCGCCCTCCTTTATCATGTCGGCGGTGACGAAGTGGGCCTTGCCCAACGCCGCTATCACTATGTCGGCGCCGCGCACTATCTCTTTGAGATCGGCGGTGCGGCTGTGGCAGAGCGTCACGGTGCAGTCGCCGGGGTAGCCCTTCATCGACAGCAGGTTGGCTATGGGGCGGCCTACTATGTTGCTGCGGCCTATGACGACGCAATGTTTGCCGGCCGTCTCTATATTATAGTACTTTATCAGCTCCAATATTCCTGCCGGGGTGGCGGGCAGATAGGCATCGAGCCCCGATATCATGCGTCCCGTGGTCTCGGGGTGGAAGCCGTCCACATCTTTGAGTGGCGATATGCGCTCAATGACAGCCTCTTCGGATAGATGACCCGGCAGAGGCAGCTGCACTATGAAGCCGTCGACGCTATCGTCGGCGTTGAGGCGGTCGATAACCGCATTCAGCTCATCTGCGGTGGTAGAGGCCGGCATGCGCACCACCTCCGAGTCGAAACCGACCTGACCGCACGCGCGCTCCTTGTGTCCCACATATACCTGCGATGCCCCGTCGTCACCCACCAACACGGCTACCAGCTTGGGCCTGCGCCGGCCGGCGGAGACCATCTTGTCGACCTCTGCCGTAATCTTTCTCTTTAGGGCCTCGGAGACCTCTTTACCATCCATTATAACCATATCGAATATATTTTTATTTGCTGAATACCTGATGTTTTACGGTATGCGTTCGTGCGGCAGTGTCTTACCTGCGGCGCATCGCATTGCCCAGTCCGCCGCGGATGAGGTTCTTGGCACCGCCGCCCGATACCATCTTCATCATCTTGCGCGTCTGCTCGAACTGTTTGAGTAGTCTGTTTAGCTCCGGCAGGGGACGTCCCGACCCGGCCGCTATGCGTTTGCGTCGCGAGGCGTCTATTATGGAGGGGTTGGCGCGCTCCTCGGGGGTCATGGAGTAGATCATGGCCTCGGTGTATTTGAACATGTCGTCGTCGATGTCGAGGTCCTTTATGGCCTTGCCCACACCGGGTATCATGCCCGCCAGCTCCTTGAAGTTACCCATCTTCTTTATCTGGGCTATCTGTGCGAGGAAGTCGTCGAAGCCGAACTGGTCCTTGCGCAGCTTGCGTTCGAGCCTCTTGGCCTCCTCGGCGTCGAACTGCTCCTGCGCGCGCTCCACGAGGGTGACTATGTCGCCCATGCCGAGGATACGGTCAGCCATACGCTCGGGGTGGAACACCTCCAACGTATCGACCTTCTCGCCGCTGCTTATGAATTTGAGCGGCTTGTCGACCACGGCACGTATAGATATGGCCGCACCGCCTCGGGTGTCGCCGTCGAGCTTGGTGAGCACCACGCCGTCGAAGTCGAGCCGGTCGTTGAACTCCTTGGCCGTGTTCACCGCGTCCTGCCCCGTCATGGCATCGACCACGAAGAGCGTCTCCGAGGGGGAGAGCGCCTTTTTGAGGGCCGCTATCTCGTTCATCATCTCCTCGTCTACGGCAAGACGGCCCGCCGTGTCGACTATGAGGGTGTTGCAACCGGCACTACGGGCCGCCGCCACGGCATTACCTGCTATCTTGACGGGGTCGGCCACACCCTCCTCGGCATAGAACTCCACGCCCACCTGCGAGGCGAGCACGCGCAGCTGCTCTATGGCCGCGGGGCGGTAGACGTCGCACGCCGCCACCATAACGCCACGTCCGCGCTTGTGGCGGAGCATGTGGGCCAGTTTGGCGGTGAAGGTGGTCTTACCGGAGCCTTGCAGACCCGATATGAGTATGACGGCGGGGTTGCCCTCCAGCTTTATATCGGTGGAGGTGCCGCCCATGAGACGGGCCAGCTCGTCGCGCACTATCTTGGTCATCATCTGCCCCGGCTTGACGCTCTTTAGTACGTCGGAGCCGAGAGCCTTGGCCTTGACATCGTCGGTGAAGGTCTTGGCCACCTTGTAGTTGACATCGGCGTCGATGAGGGCGCGACGTATCTCTTTGAGCGACTCGGCCACGTTGATCTCCGTGATGCGACCCTCGCCCTTGAGTATCTTGAACGACCGCTCTAATTTATCGGTTAAATTCTCGAACATATATCTTTTGTTTTATATAATCAGCTGTCCGACAATATATTGTCGAAAGTAATGTCTGTTTTCGGTCGACCTTCACGGCGTGTCGAAACGCCGCAGAACACCGCCGGAGCTACGCCTCCTCCTTGAACAGCTCGCCAACCTGCTCCTTGGCCGCTGTCAGCTTGCCGCGGCACAGCGCTATCAGCTCGGTGGCGCGCTTCACCTCCGAGGTGAGCACATCTATGTCGAGCTCCTCGTTGTTGAGGCGTTCGAGTATGGAGCCGAGCTGCTCCATGGCCTCGCCGTATGTCAGCTTATCCTCTTTTTTCATCGTATGTCGTTTTTCGTTATTCTGTCCACTACGGCCTCTATCGTGCCGTCGCCGAGAGTTATCTCTATATGTTCGCCGGCGGCCGTATCGTCCGTGGAGCGCAACACGCCGCCCTTGCCGCGGACCATGCCGTAGCCGAGCGCGAAGATGCGGGCCGGGTCGAACGAGGCGACCGTGCTCTGTGCCGCCTCTATCTTGCGTTCGTCTTTGTCGATAAGTGCGTAGACCGCCGCACGTAACCGGGCATACGCCGCGTTTATGCCGGCATCGCATCTGTCTGCGACCGAGCGCCATGCCAGACAAATGTCGGCACTTTTGGCCTTTAGCTCCAGCCCCTTGCCGTCGATATAACGCATGGCGTCTTTTTCGAGGAGGACCTCCATACGCTCCAACAGCATCTTACGTCCCTCTATGGCGCTCTCCACCGACTCGCGCAGAGTGTGGGCCGCCTTGTCTATCTGCCCCTCGCAACGTCTTACGGCATCATCGACCGTCCCGTGCAGAAACTCTGCTACCGAGGCCAGCTCCCTGTCGAAACCGAGCATGCCGTCTATCAGGAGACGTGCCGCCGCCGTAGGGGTCTTGACCGATTCGCAGGCCACCATATCTACCACCGACACATCCTTGTCGTGGCCTATGCCCGCTATCACCGGCAGACTCATGCCGGCCACCGCCGCAGCAAGGGCGTAGCCGTCGAAACACGACAGGTCGGTTACCGAGCCGCCGCCCCTTATTATCACCACGGCATCGAACATCTCGCTCTTAGCCTCTATCGCCTCGAGAGCCTCTATTATGGATGCCTCGGCCCCTGCCCCCTGCATCACGGCCCCGAAGAGCGTCACATCGAAACGGTAGCCGTATTCGTTGGCCTCCAGCTCGCGCATGAAGTCGCGGTAGCCGGCGGCCTTGGCAGACGACACCACCGCTATGCGTTGCATCACCTGCGGCACCTCCACCTGAGAGTTGAGGTCGTAAAGCCCCTCCTTTTTGAGACGCTCCACGGTCAGACTACGTTGACGCCGCATCTCCCCAATAGTGTAGGTGGGGTCTATATCCTTTATATAAAAGGAGATGCCATACACCTCGTGGTAGTTGACGCGCCCCTGCATGAGCACCCGCATACCGGCGTCGAGCTCCATGCCGGTGACACCCTCGAAGCGGCCGAGTACATCGTCGACATCGTTGTGCCATATTATACCGCGCATGGCGGCCGTCGGCGAACTCTCGCCCTCGGGCCTGTCTACCAGCTCCAGATAGCAATGGCCGGTGTTGTTGATTTTCAGGTCGTTGATTTCGGCTACGACCCAAAGAAGCGCACCCCACGACCTCGACAGGGTACCTTTGATGCCCTGCTGAAGCTCAGTGAGTGTGATGTGCCTCTCGGAGTGTGCCAATATCCCGCCCATACTACATTCTTTCGGGCACCTCTATGCCTAACAGCGACAGCGCGCGTGCCAACACCTTGGAGGTGAACGAGGCTATGGCCAGACGTGCGGCGCGTACGGTGGCGTCCTCCTCTTTGAGGAACGAGAAGTCGTGGTAGTATTGGTTGAACTCCTTGGCCAGATCGTAGCAATACGAGGCCACCAACGAGGGCGACATGGCCGCCGCCGCATCGCGTACCACGCTCTCGAAGTCGTTGATGAGCTTTATCACCTCCACCTCCTTGGCCGCAGGCACGAACGACGCGTCGAACCTCTCAGGCACCTCTATGCCGCTCTCGGCCGCCTTGCGGAGCACAGAACGTATGCGGGCGTAGGTGTACTGTATGAACGGACCCGTATTGCCGTTGAAATCTATCGACTCCTGAGGGTTGAAAAGCATCGTCTTCTTGGGGTCGACCTTGAGTATGAAGTATTTGAGCGCACCCATGCCCACCTTGCGGGCTATCTCGCGGGCCTCCTCGTCGCTGTAGCCGTCGAGCTTGCCCATCTCGCGCGACATGTCGTAGGCGGTCGACACCATACCCTCTATGAGGTCGTCGGCGTCTACCACGGTGCCCTCGCGCGACTTCATCTTGCCGTTGGGAAGCTCCACCATACCGTAGGAGAGGTGGTATATGCCGTCGGACCATTCGTACCCCAACTTCTTAAGTATCAGCTTAAGTACCTGGAAGTGGTAGTTCTGTTCGTTGCCCACCACATATATCATCTTCTCGAAACCGAACTCCTCGTGGCGGCTGAGGGCGGTGCCGAGGTCCTGCGTCATGTAGACGGAGGTGCCGTCGCCGCGCAGGAGCAGCTTCTCGTCGAGGCCGTCGCCGGTGAGGTCTATCCACACCGAGTTGTCGTCACGACGGTAGAATACCCCTTTCTTCAGCCCCTCCTCGACAAGCTCCTTGCCGAGAAGATAGGTCTGCGACTCGTAATATACCTTGTCGAAAGAGACCCCCATGTCGGCGTAGGTCTTGTCGAAACCCTCGTAGACCCAGCCGTTCATGCGCTCCCAGAGGGCGTACACCTCCGGGTCTTTGGCCTCCCAGCGGCGCAACATATCCTGCGCCTGTTTCATTACCGGAGCCTCCTTTTTGGCCTCCTCCTCGGATAGCCCTTTCTCCATCAGCTCCTTTATCTCTTTCTTGTATTGCGCATCGAAAGCGACGTAGTATTTGCCTACGAGGTGGTCGCCCTTCATGCCTGAGCTCTGCGGGGTCTCGCCATTACCGAAGAGCTGCCATGCCAGCATCGACTTGCAGATATGCACGCCTCTGTCGTTCACCAAGTTGACCTTGAAGACATCGCTGCCGGCCGCCTCTAATATGCGCGACACCGAGTAGCCGAGCAGATTGTTGCGCACGTGGCCCAAGTGCAACGGCTTGTTGGTGTTGGGCGACGAATACTCGACCATCACGCGGTGGCCGCTCTTCGGGGCGAAACCGAAGTCGGGGTCTGCGGTCGCCTTGCCGAACACATCGTTCCAGAACGATGCCGACAGGCTCATGTTCAAAAAGCCTTTGACCACGTTGAACGACGCTATCTCCGGACACATGTCGCAGATGGCGCGCCCCACCTCCTCGGCGGTCTGCTCCGGCGACTTGCGGCTCTGACGCAAGAACGGGAAGACAACTAATGTGTAGTCGCCCTCGAACTCCTTGCGTGTTTTCTGTATCTGTACCGCGTCGGTGGCCACCTCGCCGTATAACGAACGCAATGCCTCGAGTGCACGCGATGCTATGTAACTCTCTATATTCATGATAAAAAGATAATCGTCCGGCGCGAAAAACACGCCCGTTAATTTTGCAAAGATAGCAAAATTCGGTAGAGCCGAGGTAATTTTACTTCGGCTCTACCGAATTTTACCTCCCGGCGGGGGCTTTCTGCCGGACCATTTCATGGAGGCTCTCCGAGGGCCCTTCCGGGGGACTTACTTTTGTCACTCGACAAAAGAACACGTTTTCGATAAGCCGAGCGCAATGAAACCAAGTTTCAAATTGCCGAGGCGAGAAAACGACTGCCGCAGGCGAAGCAAAAACGAGGGGGCACAG
>CAMWRR010000095.1 GCA_947176715.1 uncultured Rikenellaceae bacterium
GTTTGAATTTTTTTGCCGAATGTTTTGAGAGCTCTTTTCGAGACATATTTCCTACTGCGATGTAGCCTCATATTGAACTGTCAGGCAAAGAGCAGGAGGGAATAGGACCGAAAAGAGCATCAAAACATCGGCAAGGAGTCAAAATTCTATATATAAATTTCCGTAAAAATTAGACGTGTATAGCCTCGTCGTGAGCCGCGGCAGCCGCCTCCATAACGCCTTCCGATAGGGTGGGGTGGGGGTGTATGGTGTTTATCATCTGCTTTGCCGTAGCGCCCAGACGCATGGCTATGGCAGGCTCCATCAGCATCTCGGTGACGGTGGCACCCACCAGATGAGCGCCCAGCAACCTGTCGGTGGCCTTGTCGAATATCAGCTTCACGAAGCCGTCCTTGTCGCCCATGGCCGTGGCCTTGCCGGAGGCGGTGTAGGGAAACTTGCCTATGCGCGTCTCTATCCCGGCCTTGACTGCGTCACGCTCGCGCATGCCTACCGACGCTATCTCGGGTGTGGTGTAGATACATGCGGGTACCGTGCCGTAGTCGATAGGTTCGGGGGCAAGGCCGCAGATGGCCTCCACGCAGTGTATGGCCTCCGCCGAAGCCACATGGGCCAGTGCGGGGGTGGGTATTATGTCGCCTATGGCATAGATGCCCTCTGCGCTCGTTCCGTAGTGCTCGTCCACCGTTATCTTGCCGCGGTCGGTGGTTATGCCGGCTTTGTCGAGCCCTATGTCCTCGGTGTTGGGGGTGACGCCCGCCGCCGAGAGCACCTTTTCGGCCTCTATGGTCTGTATGCCTTTGGCGGTCTTGACCGTAACCACGCACTTGTCGCCTGTGGTGTCGACGCTCTCTACCGATGCGCCCGTCAGGAACGGCAGACGCTTCTTGCGGAACGAGCGTTCGAGGTATTTACCCACCTCGTCGTCCTCGGTGGGCACGAGCGTGGGCATGTACTCTACCACCGTCACCTTACAGCCCATGGCGTGGTAGAAGTCGGCCAGTTCGGAGCCTATGGCACCCGAGCCTATCACCACCATACTCTCGGGCATAGAGGTGAGCGTGAGCGCCTCGCGGTACGATATTATCTTCTCGCCGTCGATGGGTATGCCGGGCAACACGCGAGGACGCGAGCCGGTAGCCAATATTATGTGGTCGGCCTCTATCTGCGAGGTGCCGCCGTCCTCTGCGGTGACCTCTATCTTGCCGCCGCCGGCAAGACGCGCATGTCCCTGAACCACCTCTACCTTATTCTTGCCCAGCAGGAATTGCACCCCTTTGCTCATGGTGGCCGATACCTCGCGGCTACGTGCCACCACCTTGGCGAAGTCGGCATGCACTTGGCCCTCGACCTCTATGCCGAACTGCGAGGCCGAGCGCATCTGCTCGTAGAGATGGGCCGAGCGCAGGAGCGCCTTGGTGGGGATGCACCCCCAGTTGAGGCATACGCCGCCTAACTGCGCACGCTCTATTATTACGGTGCGCTTGCCCAACTGCGCCGCCCTTATGGCCGCTACGTATCCGCCGGGGCCGCTGCCTACGACGGCTATGTCGAATTTCTCCATGATATGTCTTTTTACTGTTAATACTCTATGTTTCTCAGATGTCTGCTCGACTTGGGGTTGTAGCGCGGGTTGAACTCGAAGCGGTGCCCGCTCCCGTTCTCCCTCTTGCCCCCTTTGGAGTAGATGCGTCCGTTGTTGAAATAGTAGCCCTTGTTGCCGTTGTTCTTGACGGGCAGATGAAAATATTCCACGTCGAAAGTGATGTACATGCGTTTGGTGGGACGCGCTCCCAACGAGGTGAGAATGTCGGTCTCGTCGTTACGGTAGAGCACGTGCCAGGGCGAATCCTTGGTAAGACCGCTCCCCGACGACATTATGGCCGCCTTTGTCATACGCATCTTGCGGGCATGGCTCTCGGCCGCCGTCATGTCGCCCCTCATCTGGGCTATGTAGGTGGCTAAGTTGAGGTAGCGCATGTTGAAAGGCTCGTCGGCTAACGCGCCTTTCAGCTGCCTGTCGAGGTCGTCGAACAGCTCGGGCGATATGCCCTGCGGGTCGATGTTGCGCGAGAGCGTGAGTGTGATGCTGTCGGCGTATGGCGTCGGCTCGGTGGGGTTGTAACGGTCGTCGAAGCGGAAGCCGTAGTAGAGATGGCGGTAGTCCTGCAGGGTGAGCGTGGTGTCGCCGGCCTCGTAACGTGCAAAAAGATGCGGATAATAGTATGGCGACGACAGGTTCACCACCGCCGCCTCTATCAAACGGTCGTCGGGAGCCGCCGGGGTGGGTTCCTGCGCACGTGCCGCGACAGACAATAGCGTCGTCGCCAACAACATGAGGTATCTTGTAACGATATTATATCCCATAACGTTCCATGAGCGATGCCAGCCTCTCCTGCGTTGCCTCCGACGCCGGCACCAACGGTAGCCTGAGGATGTTTTTCACTATGCCTTTACGGGCGAGCGCCGCCTTTACACCGGCGGGATTGCCGTCGGCGAAGAGCTGCTCCGTAGCCTCCAAAAGGCGGTAGAACGCACCGCGGGCCGTCTCGTAGTCGCCGTCGAGGGCCGCGTGGGTCATGGTGCAGAATGTGGCGGGGAAGGCGTTGGCCGCCACCGATATGGTGCCTGCTCCGCCCTGCGCTATCATGGGGACGGTGAGATTGTCGTCACCCGATATCACGGCGAACCCCTCCGGCTTCCCTGCAATGATGCGGGCCGCCTGTGCCATATTGCCCGAGGCCTCCTTTACGGCCACTATGTTGCCGAACGTACGTGCCAGCCGCAACGTGGTGTCGGCGTTTATGTTGGAGCCGGTGCGCCCCGGAACGTTGTATATTATCACGGGCACGGGCGACTTTTCGGCCACCTGCGCGAAGTGGCGGAAGATACCCTCCTGCGAGGGCTTGTTATAGTATGGCGATACCGACAATATGGCATCTACGCCGGTGAAATCTATCTTAGAGAGGCCCTCCGTCACCGACCCGGTGCAGTTGCCGCCGTGGCCGTAGACTATCGGCAGACGCCCCGCCGCCTTGTCGACGCAGAAGCGCAACACCTCAGCCCTCTCAGCCTCGGTGAGGGTGACGCTCTCGCCGGTGGTGCCGAGAACTACGAGATAGTCTACACCCCCTTTTATGACATGTTCGACGAGTGCTCCGAGCGACGGGAAGTCTATGGACATATCCTCGCGGAAAGGCGTCACCAAAGCTACGCCTACGCCGCTGAATTTATGGTTTTTCATAGTTGAAACGCTTTTTCAAGCGCAAGTTACTAAAAAAGCGGGATAGTCGCGCCGCTTTTACGAACTTTTACAATTTATTATCTCTTTGAGAAATTTTCGGCGTGAAAATCTCTTTCGATGTGAATAAAAAAAGCCGGACGAGATGACTCGTCCGGCCTTGTCTTATTTGCGTATTATTCTCTTATGCGTTGGCGGTGACGCGCTCCAGACGTTTCATTATAGAGAATATGAATATGGCCGAGATGAGGCAGCATACTACGAGTACCGCCCACAACTGCCACAGCTGGAGGTGATCCCACAGCTTGCCTATGATGGCCACGAGGTAGTTGCCGATAGCCGTTGCGGCCAGCCATCCGCCCTGCATGAGACCTTTATATTTGGGAGGTGCCACGCGCGATACGAACGACAGACCCATGGGGCTGAGGAAGAGCTCTGCTATGGTGAGTGTGAAGTAGGTGCCTATCAGCCAGTTGCTCGATACGAGCGTCTCGCTCACGCCGCCGGTACCGGCCAGTGTGCTGGGAGCCGCCAGGCCGAACGAGCCTATCATCAACACGGTGAAGCCGATAGCCGCCACCAACATGCCGATGCCTATCTTACGCGGAGCCGAGGGCTCTTTGCCTTTGGTTGCCAGTTTGGTGAAGAACGCCAATATCACCGGAGTGAGCACTATTATGAAGAAGGGGTTGAACTGCTGGAAGATCTCCGGACCTATCTCCATAGCGCCGTTGCCGAGTGCGAGGAAGTAGTAGGCTACTACGCAGGCGATACCCGCCGCCGCCACTACGGCCGCAGTGACCTTGCTTCTGTTTTCTTTGGACTGGAATACGTTGAGCAGACCGTAGAACGCCACTATTATGAATATCATCGCCGGAAGCGAGAACCACAGACGGCTGGCTCCGTCGACCGCCTTCTCGGTGTAGTCGCGGGCGAAGAAGGTCATGGTAAGACCGTTCTGGTGGAACGACATCCAGAAGAATATGACAACCGCGAAGACGAGGCAGAGGGCGGTGATGCGCTCCTTGATCTGCGATTTGGTAAGCTCTACCACATGGGTCTCGGTTGTGCCCTCCTTTTCGGCCTTGGCCTGCTGTGCGGCCGTTACGTCGGCGGCTTTGTATGTCTTACGGAATGCGATGAATATGGCCATAGAGACAATCAGCGAGAGGCAAGCCACACCGAAGCCCCAGTTGTAGGCGCCGGAGAGTTTCTCGATGTATATCTGACCGAACTCGTTCAACGACTGTATGTTCTGACCTACCACGTAGCCCTGCGACGCGGCCAGCTCGGTAAGCTGAGCGGTACCCTCGGTTGAGATGGTACCGTCGAGAAGCTGATGGGCCAGAGAGGGGATCTGCGCTTTGTAGGTCAGCCCGTCGCGTGAGAGGAAGAAGTTGGTGACGGCGGTTGCTGCCGAGGGTGCGAAGAACGCGCCGATGTTGATACACATGTAGAAGATGCTGAAGGCGAGGTCGCGCTTGCTGCTGTAACGGGGATCGTCGTAGAGGTTACCCACGAGCGCCTGCACGTTACCCTTGAAGAGGCCCGTACCCAAAGCTATCAGTGTGAGCGAACCGAACATGGCGAGCTTGGCCGCAAGGTCGGTGCCGGTAGGTATCGCCAGCAGGAAATAGCCTATGAACATCACCGTGATGCCTATGACTATCGTCTTGCCGTAGCCGAGCCATTTGTCGGCTATTATGCCGCCGAAGAGGGGCAGGAAGTAGACGGCGGCAAGGAAGATGCCGAAGATGTCGCTCGTCTGGCTCGATGTGAAACCGAACTTCGCCTGTATGAAAAGAACGAAGATCGCCAGCATGGTGTAGTATCCGAAACGTTCGCCCATGTTAGCGAGCGAAAGAATGAATAACCCTTTGGGGTGTCCTTTGAACATGATCTATTTGTGTTTGTTAGTAATTGATATTCAAATCACTTGCACAATACGGCACAATATCGGGAGTACAGCTCTCCTCGATATTCTAAATGCAAATGTAACAAAAAAATATGATATAATTCATACGAATCGTAACCTTTGAGCAAAATAATGTGTGATTCTTGAAAATAATTGGTATATTTAAAGGTCTAAAATGATAGCTTATGGGAGACAAAAAGTTGCCTTTCATCGAGGCCGACGGTTGGTTGGCCCCCGTGTCCGACAGGATAGAGGCCCGGCACGAGCGTTTCGTGTCTCGGCTCGAACGTATAAAGGAGAGTGCCGGTTCGCTCGTAGATTATGCCAACGGCTACAAGTATTTCGGCCTCACCCGCGACGATGCCGCCGGAGGTTGGTGGTTCCGCGAGTGGGCGCCGGGTGCGCACGACATATATATATACGGTGATTTCAACGACTGGCGCCGTACCGAGCTGCCTCTCACCCGCGGCGAGGGGGGAGTGTGGTCGCGTTTCCTCCCCGACGAGGAGTGGGGCGACCGTATCGTTCACGGCTCGCTATACAAAATCTCTGTCAACGGCGACAACGGCTGGCACGAACGTCTGCCGGCATACACCATGCGTGCGGTGGAGGAGCCCGAGACGCACAACTTCTCGGCTCAGGTGTGGGCCCCGGAGCCGTTCGACTGGGAGGGCGACAGCTTCGACGTCGCATCCGTGGGGGCACCGCTAATATACGAGTGTCACGTGGGCATGGCTCAGGAGCAGGAGCGCGTGGGGCTATACCGCAAGTTTACACGCGACATAATTCCCCGTGTCAAGGAGTTGGGTTACAATACCATACAGCTAATGGCAATAGCCGAGCACCCCTACTACGGCAGTTTCGGCTATCATGTATCCAACTTTTTCGCCCCCTCGTCGCGGTTCGGCACCCCCGAGGAGCTCAAGACGCTCGTGCGCGAGGCTCACAGGCAAGGGATAGCCGTAGTGATGGATTTGGTGCACTCCCATTATATTAAGAACTTCAACGAGGGGCTTAACGAGCTCGACGGCACCGACCGTCACTACAGCCCCCCCGGAGAGGCCGGACGTCAGCCCTACTGGGACTCCAAGAACTTCGATTACGGCAAGACGGAGGTGGAGCACTTCCTGCTCTCCAACATAAAATACTGGATGGAGGAGTACCGTTTCGACGGTTTCCGCTTCGACGGCGTCACCTCCATGATATACCGTCACCACGGTTACATAGACTTCGGCAGCTACGACAGCTTCTTCGGCGACGGGGTCAATGAGGATGCTCTCACCTATCTGTCGCTTGCCAACACCCTCGTGCACGAGCTCAACCCCTCGGCCGTCACGATAGCCGAAGATGTCAGCGGCATGCCCGGCATGACCGTTCCCACCGGGGAGGGAGGCATAGGCTTCGACTACCGTCTGGCGATGGCTACTCCCGACTACTGGATAAAGCAGCTCGAAGATGTCCCCGACGAGGATTGGGACATGTGGGAGATGTGGCACGCCCTCTCCGAGCGTCTGCCGTGGGTGAAGACAATATCGTACGCCGAATCGCACGATCAGGCAATGGTGGGCGACAAGACGATAGCTTTCAGGCTGATGGACAAGGAGATGTATTATTCCATGCACCGCGACCACCACAACACGGTGATTGACCGCGGTATAGCCCTACATAAGATGATACGCCTGATAACGGCCACCGTAACGGCTCAGGGTTACTTGTGTTTTATGGGTAACGAGTTCGGCCATCCGGAGTGGATCGACTTTCCGCGTGAGGGCAACGGGTTCAGTTACGAGCATGCCCGTCGTCAATGGTCGCTCGTGAGGGATGAAAACCTGATGTTCGTAGACTTGGAGCGTTTCGATAAGGCCATGATAGCCCTGCTTAAGGAGCACTCGCTACTCGGTAACGACTACGCATGGTTGCACAAGATAGACATAGCCTGCAAAACTATGGTATACAGCCATCGCGGCCTGTTGTTCGTATTCAACTGGCATCCTGACCGTTCCTGTCTCTGAGACACATCTCAGAGCCCACCCGACTAA
>CAMWRR010000096.1 GCA_947176715.1 uncultured Rikenellaceae bacterium
ACAAAAGACCTTTTCATAAGGAATACTTGCCTATGGCCCTCGCTCCGCTCGGGCCACCATCCGGACGCAAAAACTCAGCTAATGCGCATACCGTCAAGCCTCAAAAACACCTTATCGTCTCGCAATCATGACTATATAAAACAATATTTTCTCTACGATGATATACGCATAAGTGTGGCCCGTGCACCAACGAGGAGACTAAACACAACTCGCCTTATCCGGTCCGAGGTACGAGGACCGTAGGCCTTTCCGCTTGGCGGACTTGGAGCGTAGCGGAAAGGCCGAGCGGGCCGGAGCCTCCCCCACACGGAGGCCCGCAATAGAGAGTACCTAAGCTATAAGCGTTATTAGCTAAAAGTATCTAACCGCATCTGTTAAATCCCCCGCGAGATGCGGTCCCCCGCAGTCTCCGGCCCGCTCTCCGTCACCGCTTGAAATCAAAACAGGGGGTATTCTCAAACGCCACACACTATTGACAAGGGAATTAACTAATCATCAGATTATTGCAAAAACACATTATAATATTTATTATTGCTATCCGGCAAAACCTATTCCGTTGCCCTATCCGGTCCGAGGCACGAGGACCATAAGCCTTTCCGCTTGGCGGACCCGTAGCGGAGCGCAAGGTCCGAGCAGTCCGCACCTCGCAGTTAACAGAACTCCCCCACCGAATACCCGCAAAGAAAAACAACAAAACCTACCTCCTCCGCCCGCCGCAACACGCATGTCACCCCAAACATCCCCACCGTAAAACGACCTAACCACATAAAAACGAAAGGCGACACCCCCGCAAGGAGTATCGCCTTTGACAACATAAGGCATCCCGGATTATTTTCTCTCCGGTCTGAGCGATCTGACCGTCTCGCCCGTACGCCACATCTCGCTCTCGCGCAACTCTTTGAGCTCGGCTTCGAGACCCGTACGATAGTCGGCCTTGCCGTTTGAGTCGATAGAGCGCTGAGCCTCCTCTCCTGCGGCCACCTTGTCGTACAATTCGTTGAACACGGGCAGGGTGGCGTCGCGGAAACGTTTCCACCAGTCGAGGGCGCCGCGTTGCGCTGTGGTGGAACAGTTGGCATACATCCAGTCCATACCGTTCTCGGCCACGAGGGGCATGAGGCTCTGTGTAAGCTCCTCCACCGTCTCGTTGAACGCCTCCGAGGGGGTGTGACCGTGATCGCGGAGCACCTGATACTGAGCGGCGAATATGCCCTGTATCGCGCCCATGAGTGTACCGCGCTCGCCGGTAAGGTCGGAGTAGACCTCGCGACGGAAGTCGGTCTCGAAGAGGTAGCCCGAGCCGACGCCTATACCCAGCGATATGACGCGGTCGTAAGCCTTGCCGGTGGCATCCTGCGCTATGGCGTAGCTCGAGTTGAGGCCGCGGCCCTCGATGAAGAGACGTCTGAGCGAGGTGCCCGAACCCTTGGGAGCCACCATTATGACATCGATGTCGGCCGGGGGGACAATGCCGGTACGGTCGTTGTAGGTGATGCCGAAGCCGTGCGAGAAGTAGAGCGCCTTGCCGGCGGTGAGATGTTTTTTGACGGTGGGCCACATGGTTATCTGACCGGCATCGGAGAGCAGGTACTCTATGATGGTGGCACGACTGCAAGCCTCCTCTATCTCGAAGAGATCCTTACCCTCCGTCCATCCGTCGGCCACGGCCTTGTCCCAGCTCTTGGAACCCTTGCGCTGTCCCACTATGACGTTGAAACCGTTGTCGCGCAGGTTGAGCGACTGTCCGGGACCCTGCACGCCGTAACCAATGATAGCTATGGTGTCGTTCTTAAGCGTTTCGAGCGCCTTGCTCAAAGGATACTCCTGGCGTGTCACCACATTCTCGGTGATACCGCCGAAATTCATTTTTGCCATATTATGTAAGTTAAAAGTTTTTACGAACCTAAATACGAAACATCGTAGACGGCTTTACTTCCGGAGAGAGTCGCCGCGAGCCTGTTCGGACAGGAGACACCCTGCCCTAAGGTCGTACATGCCGTCAATCGCCCAATCCGGAGAGTATCTCGCCGTATATGTTCTCCGGGGTGATGCTCTCCACCGCCTTGTAACGCGAGTCGAACACCTCCACAATGCGCCTTATCTGCCTGACGATGCGCTCCATGACCTCCTCGGTGCCGTAAGACGATATGGTTATCATGCTCACGCCGGGCACCTGCGTGTCTATCACCCTCACGCCCTCCATGTTTATCTTGTGGCGCAGATATATTGCCGTGATGCGGTTGAGTACGCCTATCTTGTTCTCCGTCAAGGCTGTTACAGTATATTCTCTATTGTCCATCGTTAAGCTCCGAAAAAATCAGGTTTGATATGGATTTACCGGCGGGGACCATCGGGAAGACATTGCCCTCGCGCTCCACCGCTATATCCAACAGATAGGGTCCGTCGTGCGCCAACATCTCCCTTACGGCCTCCTCCAGACTGTCGCGTGCGCTCACCCGTCGCGAGGCTATGCCGTAGGCCGAGGCCAGAATGGTGAAGTCGGGGTCCGCCAATGATGTGAACGAGTAACGGCTCTCGAAGAAGAGCTGTTGCCACTGTCGCACCATGCCGAGATAGCCGTTGTCGAGCACCGCTATCTTGACGGCTATGCCGCTCTGCATCACTGTGCCCAGCTCCTGAACGGTCATCTGCAGGCCGCCGTCGCCCACGAACAGCACCACCTCTCTGTCGGGACACCCCACCTTGGCCCCTATGGCCGCAGGCAGACCGAACCCCATGGTGCCGAGACCGCCGGAGGTTATGAAGCTCCGCGGACGATTGAGGCGCGAATACCGCGAGGCGAACATCTGATGTTGACCCACGTCGGTCACTATGATGGCCTCGCCGCCGCATACCGAGGCCACCTTGTCTACCGCCTCGCCCATGGTGATGTCGCCCTCCGCGGGGGATATGCACCCATCTATCACATAGCGCCTCTCCCTCTCGTACGCCTCGCGCGCCGTCTCCATCCACTCGCGTCTCTCGGCACGGGGAGCGGCTTTGTCGGCCAGCGCAGAGAGCGCCTTGCGGGCATCGCCGCAGATGCTGACGTCGGGCTTCACTATCTTGCCGTGTTCGGCGGCATCTATGTCTATGTGTATTATGCGTGCATTAGGGGCATAGTGCGACACGTCGCCTGTGACGCGGTCGGAGAAGCGCATGCCGACGGCTATCAGCAGATCGGCCTGCTGGGTCATCTCGTTGGCGGCGACATTACCGTGCATACCCACACGACCCACGAAGAGCGGGTGCGAGGTGGGCACCGCCGACAGACCCATAAGGGTGGTGGCCACGGGTATGGCGCACCTCTCGGCCAGCCTTGCCGCCTCGGCCTCTCCGCCCGAGAGCATCACCCCCTGCCCCGTTATCATGAGGGGCCGACGGCTGGCGTCTATAAGCTCCACCGCACGGGCTACGGCCTCGTCACGCACCTCGGGCTCGGGGAGGTACGACCTCAGACCGGTGCAGGGGGTATAGACGAAGCTGTCGAGTATCTCGGTCTGGGCGTTCTTGGTTATATCTATGACCACAGGGCCGGGACGTCCGGTGCGGGCTATGTAGAAGGCCTTGGCGATGGTCTCGGGAAGCTCCGCGGCCGAGGTCACCTGATGGTTCCATTTGGTGACGGGGATGGTCATGCTTATTATGTCGGCCTCCTGAAAGGCATCGGTGCCGAGCAACGATGCGGCCACCTGCGCCGTTATACATACGAGCGGCGTGGAGTCGACCATGGCGTCGGCTATGCCCGTTATGAGGTTGGTGGCTCCGGGACCAGAGGTAGCCATGCAGACACCTACCCTACCCGTGGCGCGCGCATACCCTTGCGCGGCATGTACGGCGCCCTGCTCGTGGCGGGTGAGTATGTGGTTCAGACGGTCGGTGTAGTCGTAAAGTTTGTCGTAGAGCGGTATTATGGCACCGCCGGGATAGCCGAACAGGTCGGTAACCCCCTCTTCGAGCAACGATAGCAACAATGCCTCGGCGCCCGTTATGTTTCTCTTCTCTGTCATGATTCTGTCGTGTTTAGGGTGACAATCCCCCTTTTACGGTTTGTCACCGCAACGGTTCGAGTAGACCTTTTGTTTCGGATATTACTTGGGAGCGGTTACCGCCCGAGAGCGCACAGCCGCACAGGGACAGGCAACTCGACCTATATCTCCCTCACGCCCCCCTTGTCGGCCGACGAGGCCATGGAGGCGTAGGCCCTGAGCGCACGGCTGACGGTGCGGTCGCGACCCTGCGGGGTGAAGCTCTCGGCGGCGCGACGACGCTGCAGCTCCTCCTGCGGCACATCTATGTTTATCGACCGCGCCGGGATGTCTATCACCACCTTGTCGCCCTCGCGCACCAGAGCTATAGTGCCGCCTGCCGCCGCCTCGGGCGACACATGGCCTATGGATAGCCCCGAGGTGCCGCCCGAGAAGCGGCCGTCGGTTATGAGGGCGCACCTCTTGTCTATCTTCATCGACTTGAGGTAGGAGGTGGGATAGAGCATCTCCTGCATGCCCGGCCCCCCTTTGGGCCCTTCGTAGAGTATGAATACGGCGTCGCCCTCTCTCACCTCGCCGCCGAGTATGGCCCGGCACGCCTGCTCCTGCGAGTGGTAGACGCGTGCGCGACCCTCGAACCGGAGTATGGAGCTGTCGACCCCCGCGCTCTTGACCACGCACCCCCTCTCGGCTATGTTGCCGTAGAGCACGGCCAGACCTCCGTCCAGACTGTATGCGTCGCTCACGGAGCGTATGCAGCCGCTCTTGCGGTCGGTGTCGCAGGAGTCGTAACGGGCGTCGCTGCTGCCGAGCGTAAGGTTACGCACACCGCACGGGGCTGCATGGTAACGTCTTACGGCCTCCTCGCTCACCGACGGCGACATTATATCGTTGGCCGCTACGGCCTCGCCGAGGGTGAGACCGTCCACGCGCCGCACCGAGGGGTCGACAAGACCCGCCCGGCACAGCTCGCCCATTATGGCCATAACGCCTCCGGCCCTGTTGACATCCTCTATATGATAGCGCGACGAGGGCGACACCTTGCACAGCACAGGCGTACGGCGCGAGAGGGCGTCTATGTCGTTCATGGTGAAGTCCACCCCCGCCTCCGAGGCCACCGCCAGCAGGTGGAGCACCGTATTGGTGGAGCCGCCCATCGCTATGTCAAGGGTCATGGCGTTGAGAAAGGCCGCGCGGGTGGCTATCGAGCGGGGCAACACGCTGTCGTCGTCGCCGAAATAGTGTCTCTCGGCGTTGGCCACTATCAGCTCCGCCGCCTTGCGGAACAGCTCCATGCGCTCCCTGTGGGTGGCCAGCACGGTGCCGTTGCCGGGGAGCGACAGCCCCAAAGCCTCGGTCAGGCAGTTCATGGAGTTGGCCGTGAACATGCCGGAGCATGAGCCGCAGGTGGGACATGCCGACGCCTCCGCCTCGTACAACGTACTGTCGTCCACCTCGGGGTCGGCCCCCATGACCATGGCGTCGACAAGGTCTATCTTGCGACCCGCCGCCACACCGGCCTCCATAGGCCCGCCCGAGACGAAGACTGCGGGTATATTGAGCCTCATGGCCGCCATGAGCATGCCGGGGGTTATCTTGTCGCAGTTGGAGATGCAGACCATGGCGTCTGCCTTATGGGCCTGACACATATACTCCACCGAGTCGGCGATAAGGTCGCGCGAGGGGAGCGAATAGAGCATGCCGTCGTGGCCCATCGCTATGCCGTCGTCTATGGCTATCGTATCGAACTCGGCGGCGAAACATCCGCGTTCCTCTATCATACGCTTGACCGTCTGGCCTATCTCGTGCAGATGCGCGTGGCCGGGCACGAACTGGGTGAACGAGTTGACGACGGCTATCACCGGACGTCCCATCTGCTCCTCTTTCATCCCATTGGCACGCCACAGACTACGTGCCCCCGACATTCGCCTGCCACGGGTGGTGGCATCGCTTCTCAACGGTTTTGCCATAATATACAGTCCTTTATGTTTTTTGCAAATAGAAAAGTTTTTTTAATCCGTGCTTTGCGATGTTTTTTAACATCACTTACACCCAACGGCAAACAAACGCCCAAATATTACTGACATACAATAAATTAAACTGATATCATAGTAATATCCAACGCAATATATTTGTCGCCCGTTTTTTCAAATATCGCCACACACCCGTCGCCGGTTAGCCCCGCATCGCATAAAACATATCCGCCGGACAATACGTTATACGTACGATACGGCTTCGGATCAGGCGAGCCTCAAATATATCCACAAACCGCCTCACCTGCAAGCCTATACCCCCAATATCCCCGATATTGAGTAAAATTTAACATATTATCTTCGCCCATACGATATTTTTAACCTATTTTTGTAGAATAAATCCACTGAAATGAGACAGGAATACATACCTTTTGTAAACGACCTCATCGAGCTTGCCATAAGAGAGGACATAGGCGACGGCGACCACACCTCGCTGGCCACCGTACCCGGCGGCGAGAGGGGGCGCATGAAGCTCCTCGTGAAGCAGGACGGAGTACTGGCCGGCGTAGAGGTGGCCCGCATGGTATTCGACCGTCTGCTCGGCGACTATGTCTTCGAGCGGTTGCTCGACGACGGCGCACGCGTAAAGGTCGGCGACATAGCCTTTTACGTAGAGGGCGAGATGATACGCCTTCTGCAGGCGGAGCGCATAGTGCTCAACATAATGCAGCGCATGAGCGGCGTAGCCACGCAGACAGCCGTCTATGCCGACCTCATAAAGGGGTTCAAGGCCAAGGTGATAGACACCCGTAAGACCACCCCGGGCATGCGCGTGCTCGACAAGATGGCCGTGGCGATAGGCGGCGGCGGCAACCACCGCATAGGGCTGTTCGACATGATACTGATAAAGGACAACCACATAGACCACGCCGGCGGAGTGCGGCAAGCACTCGAGCGCACGCGCGACTATCTGGCCCGCACCGGCCGCCGTCTGCCCATAGAGATAGAGACCCGCTCGATAGCCGACATAGAGGAGGTGTTCGCATCGGGAGGCGCCGACCGCATAATGCTCGACAACTTCGATACGCAGACCACCGCCGAGGCCGTAAGGCTCATAGACGGACGCGCCGAGGTGGAGTCGTCGGGCGGCATCACCCTCGACACCATCGCAGGATACGCCGCGGCCGGGGTCGACTTCATATCGGTAGGGGCC
>CAMWRR010000097.1 GCA_947176715.1 uncultured Rikenellaceae bacterium
TGTTTATCAGAGACAGGTCTCTGATAGTGCCCTGCGCCGTGTCGGCCCACCGCAACGCCGGACTGCCGGACGGGTTCGGAGGCTACGGACACACGCCGCACATAATGTGCCGGTGCGTAGGGCCGTTGCTCGACGAGGGGGTGCTCAACATAGTGGGCGGGTGTTGCGGCACCACCCCTGAACACATAAAGGAGCTGTGCGCCCTTGCCGGCAAATCACCCGTGCGGCCACTGCCCGAGCCGGACCGCAGCACCGTCATAGCGGGGTGGGAGCCGTTAGAGATATCGCCCGAGATAAACTTCGTCAACATAGGCGAGAGGGCCAATGTGGCCGGGTCGGCCAAGTTTGCCCGTCTGATACGCGAGGGGGCTTTCGCCGAGGCGGTGGAGGTGGCCCTAAAGCAGGTGGAGAGCGGCGCACAGGTGCTCGACATCTGCATGGACGATGCCATGATAGAGGGTCCGGCGGCCATGCGCGAGTTCTTGCTCTTGCTCTCTTCGGAGCCGGAGATAGCGCGCGTGCCTTTCATGATAGACTCGTCGTCGTGGGAGACGGCGGTGGCCGGCATGGAGTGCGTGGGGGGCAAACCCATCGTCAACTCCATATCGCTCAAGGAGGGCGAGGAGGTGTTCTTGGAGCGTGCCCGACGCATACGCACCATGTGTTGCTCGGCCGTGGTGATGCTCTTCGACGAGAGGGGTCAGGCCGACACCTACGAGCGTAAGACAGAGGTGGCCGAGCGGGCATACAAGCTGCTCACCGACGACGGCTTCCCCGCCGAGGACATAGTATTCGACCCCAACGTGCTCACCGTCGCCACCGGCATGGCGGAGCACGACCGTTACGCCATAGACTTCATACGCTGTTGCAGCTACATAAAGGAGCACCTGCCCTACGCCCGCATAAGCGGCGGGGTCAGCAACCTGTCGTTCGCCTTCCGTGGCAACAACAAGGTGCGCGAGGCCATGCACTCGGTGTTCCTATACCACGCCATACGGGCCGGGCTGGACATGGCCATAGTCAACGCCGCCCAGCTGCCCCTATACGAGGAGATAGAGCCGGAGCTGTTACGCGCCGTGGAGGATGTGATACTCTGCAGCGACGAGGGGGCCTCGGAGCGGCTGTTGGAGCTGGCATCGCGCATAAAGGGGCAGGCCACGGACAGCAAAACGGCCCAGCAGACCACCCATGAGGCGTGGAGAGACGAAAGCGTGGAGGAGAGGTTGTCGTACGCACTGTTGCACGGCACAACCGCCTACATAGAGCAGGATGTGACGGAGGCACTCGGCAAGGCCGGGTCGCCGCTCGCCGTGATAGAGGGGCCCATGATGGAGGGCATGACGCGCGTAGGGAGACTTTTCGGCGAGGGTAAGATGTTCCTGCCGCAGGTGGTCAAGAGCGCACGCGTCATGAAGGCGGCCGTCGGCTACTTAGAGCCGTACATAAAGGCTGAGGACAGCTCCGGAAGCACCCGCAGCAACGTGGTGGTGGCCACCGTCAAGGGCGACGTGCACGACATAGGCAAGAACATAGTGTCGGTGGTGCTCTCCTGCAACGGCTACAACATCATAGACCTCGGCGTGATGGTTCCCGCCGAGAAGATCATAGAGACGGCCGTAGAGACCGGCGCGGCGGCCATAGGGCTGAGCGGACTCATAACGCCGTCGTTGGAGGAGATGGGCAAGGTGATACGTCTTGCCGCAGAGAGGGGGTTGCATATACCCATAATGATAGGCGGGGCGACCACCTCCTACATACACACCGCCGTGAAGCTGGCACCGCTGTACGACAGTTGCGTGGTGCGCACGGCCGACGCATCGTCGTGCTCGGCCACGCTCACCGAGCTGCTCAGCGACAAAGGGGCCGAGGCCGTAGAGCGCATAAGGAATGAACAACAGAGGCTACGTGACGACTACGAGGCATCCAAACGCCCCGTTCTCTCCGAAGAGGAGACCCGCAGGCTCGCACCGGTGCTCGATATGTCGCTCCTGTCGAAGCCGGCCGCGGAGGGTCGGGTGCTCTACGACAAGATACCTTTCGGACAGGTGGCGGAGCTTATCAACTGGACCACCTATTTCGCCGCATGGCAGCTCAAAGGACGCTATCCCGCCATATTCGACCACCCCGAAAAGGGGGCCGAGGCGCGACGGCTCTACGACGACACCGTGCAGGTGTTGCACCGCATGGAGCGGGAGGGTGTGCCCCACCTTACGGCCGTTGTAGACATAACGCCGTGTACTCCCGACGGAGACGACATAATAATCGACGGACGACGTATCGTACTGGGGCGTCAGAGAAGAGCCGGCGAGGAGGGGCTATGCCGCTCATTGTCCGACTTCGTCAGCCCCGAGGGGGGATACGTAGGCCTATTCGCACTCTCGGCGGGGATAGGGGCCGACAAGATGATAGCCGGATACGAGGCCGAAGGCGACGACTACCGCGCCATGATAGTGCGTCTGTTGTGCGACCGTCTGGCCGAGGCTCTCGCCGAGTGGCTGCACTGGCAGGTACGCACCCGTCAGTGGGGATATGCACCCGACGAGCCGTTCGATGTCGAGGCACTTTTGCGCGGCGACTATCGCGGCATACGTCCGGCGTTCGGCTACCCCTCATGTCCCGACCATACGGCCAAACAGGTGCTATTCGACCTGCTCGACGCGGAGCGGCTCACAGGCATAACACTCACCGAGTCATGCATGATGAACCCGCCCGCAAGCATATCGGGCATGATGTTCGACCATCCTGAGGCGAGATATTTCGGAGATGTTTAAATTGGGAAAATTTAAACATCTCCGAAATATCTCGCCTCAGGATGGTCGGTCGGTGCCTCCGGCGGCCACTTCGTGGAGACTTACTTTTGTCACTCGACAAAAGTAAGCAAAAACGAGGGGGCACAGCCCCTTTTGAGAGGCGTGATATGAGAGGAAGCCGATTGAGTGAAGTGAAACACTTTATATGCGTCTTGCGGAGGGGCGGGGTCGGATGATCATTAAGGTTTTGTGGCTGAGGGTTTTATTCCCGCAAGACACGGGCATAAAGCGTGGACTATAGAGTAATACGGCGGCGGCATTACAGGCTTAGCCGAGAAAAGATAAAGAGATGAAAGTAATAGACATAATAAGAGAGGCCGAGGCCACGGGACGATGCCGTTTCGCCTTCGAGCTTCTGCCCCCGCTCAAAGGGGACGACATAACCACCCTATTCGCCACCGTCGACCGCCTCAAGAGGTTCGACCCGGCCTACATAAACGTGACCTACCACCGTGAGGATGTCAAATATGTGGAGCGTCCGGACGGGTTGCTCGAACGCCGCATAGCCAGCAAGCGTCCGGGTACCGTTGCCATATCGGCGGCCATACAGGCCCGTTACGGCATAGAGGTGGTGCCGCACCTGATATGCGGCGGCTTCTCGGCATACGACACCGAAGATGCGCTCATAGACCTCAACTTCATGGGTATCAATAATGTGTTGGCGCTCAGAGGCGACACCCTGCGCGGCGAACATTCGTTCCGTCCCACTAAAGGGGGCCACTCCCATGCCGACGAGCTGGTGGCCCAGATAGCGGCCATGAACGAGGGGCGCATGCTTGATGCCGAGGTAGAGAGCGTACACCCCACCGACTTCTGCATAGGGGTGGCTGGCTATCCGGAGAAGCACGCCGAGGCGGCCAACGCCGTATGCGACATAGAACGTCTCAAACGCAAAGTGGACACCGGCGCCGACTATATAGTGACGCAGATGTTCTTCGACAACTCCAAATATTTCGACTTCGTGGAGCGGTGCCGCAAGGCGGGCATAACGGTTCCGATCATACCCGCGCTCAAACCGTTCTCGACGCTCCGTCAGCTGGCCGTGCTTCCCCAGACGTTCCATGTAGACATACCCGAGAAGCTGGCCCGTCGCGTGGAGATGTGCGCCGACAACGCTCAGGTACGCAAAGTCGGTGTGGAGTGGGCCATAGAGCAGTGCCGGGAGCTCAAAGAGGCCGGCGCGCCCGTGATACACTTCTACACAATGGGCAAGGCGGACAACATAGAGAATATCGCAGAGGCGGTGTTCGGACAGTAGCGGGTGAGGCTCAGACGGTTATGCGCAGGCGCGTTTAACCGCGCACGACCGACGCATGAATAGCCGCCGCCACGTATCGGACAAAAGGTTACGCATGTGACGGAACTTTTGTATATTTGCGGTGTCGCATACCTCTTTTAACGGGGATATGTAATGGATAAGGTCATAAAATCATATATTATGCGCAGATTATTATGTTTTATCGCGGCCGCATCTCTCTTGGGCGGTTGCGCGAGCCTGCCCGAGGGAGATTTGGTGGGTTCGGTTGAGGGTCTTGAATCGGATGCTCTGATAATAAGGCAGATACCAATAAACAAGAGTGTCGGAAAGAGCAAGCTGCAGAGCGACACCATAGTGCCGTACAACGGCGAGAAGACAACGCTCATAGATTCGCTCGCAGGGGCCGTAGCGGTCACCGTATCGAGCGGCAAGCTCTCCAAGAGCGATATAGACAAGGCTACGTTCATACTGTTGCCCGGTAACCGTTACGTCATGAAAGGCAAGGTGGTGGACGGCGTAGTCGTGGCATGGATAGACGGCTCCACCGTTTTCGGGAAGGATTTCGCCGCGGTAGAGAGCGAGGCTGCCCCCTTCAAGAAGGTGTACGACGAAGCCCTCGAGGTGCGTAACGAGGAGAAGATGAACGAGGCGTTCAGAAGTATAATGTCGACACGCGCCCGTTACGTGGCCTCTCATCCCGAATCGCCGCTCTCGGCATACTACCTTTCGTCGATGCACCGCGACAGTATTCTGTCCATGTTCCCCACCCTGACGGTACCCGACAGCACCGACGCCCTCGCATCAATGTTATATGCGTCGTTATGCTTGCGTTACGACGAGGCGTTAAAGGCCAAGAAAGAGATAGAGGCGGTGGCTACGGGACGCACCTTCACCGACTTCACAGCCACGGAGGTAAACGGCAGACCGTTCACCCTCGGCGAGGCGATAACAGGCAAGAAGGCAATCATATATTTCTGGGGACAATGGTGCGACAACGGCGACATGGAGCGCATCAAACGCTTCTCGTCGGAACATCCCGACTTCGTAATAGTGGCGGTAAACTACGGCGACGACAACGACACTATCGCCGAGATAGTCGCAAAGAGCGGTCCCACCGCCAAATGGCACACCATGACCAACAACAATAACGGCAAGGAGATATCCTCGCTCTATAAGGTAGAGGGGTACCCCTACGCCGTAGCCATCGACGCCTCGGGAAAAATCGTAGGACGGTCGTTGAATGTAACGGAAGAGTTTATTTCGTCTCTCGGTAATATTTAAATGAGGGGTTCATATTTTATCTGCCGCACTTCTTTTCACGGGGTGCGGTTTTTTTTATGCCGTGATGTTTAGTGATGGAGTGGATTTTCAATGTCATTCCGCAGAAACATGTAATTCACTGATTTATACATCAGTCTAACTTATTGTATTGGCTGATGATTTTGCATTACCTTATAAAAGGGTGGCACACCTCAAAGAAGACCGACAGAAACACAAAAAGAGCGGCACGTAGCAACGTGCCGCTCTTTCAATCGTTATAAGCCTGATTAGAACGCCTTGGCTATGGCGATGAAATCCTCCGCTTTGAGAGCGGCACCGCCTATAAGGCCGCCGTCCACGTCGGCTTTGGAGAATATCTCCGCCGCGTTAGAGGGCTTGCAGCTACCGCCGTAGAGTATGGGGGTGTTCTCGGCTTTGGCACCGAACTTAGAGGCGAGCACCTTACGTATGTGTGCATGTATCTCCTGTGCCTGATCGGCCGTAGCCGTCTTGCCGGTACCGATGGCCCATACGGGCTCGTATGCCACTACGAGCTTGTCGAACTGCTCGTCCGAGAGGTTGAATACCACCTCCTCTATCTGTTTGGTAACGACGTCGAAGTGTTTGCCCGCCTCGCGCTCTTCAAGCTTCTCGCCCACGCAATAGATGGGGGCGAGACCGTTTGCGTAGGCCTGCTTCATCTTCTCGTTAAGTATGGCGCTGTCTTCACCGTGATACTCACGGCGTTCAGAGTGGCCGAGTATGACATAACCCGCACCGAAAGGAGCTATCATCGATGCCGCCACCTCGCCGGTGTAGGCGCCTTTGTCGTGCGCCGAGCAATCCTGCGCCGAGAGCTTTACATCAGAGCCGGCTATGGCCTTGCTTACGGGGCACAGATGGGTGAAAGGCACACCGAGTATGAGGGTTACGCCTTTGACCTCTGAAGAGGCCGCCACTACCGCTTTCGCAAGCGCTTCGCCTTCTGCGGGGGTGGTGTTCATCTTCCAGTTGCCCGCTACTATTTTCTGTCTCATTATCTATTGGTTTTATCCGGATCCCATAAGCCTCCGCCACAGCAAAGACCCGTACAGGCTCCGTCGTTTATAATCTACTCCGTTGCGGCGACCCACCTCTTGACATCGTCCATGGTGGGGTTGGCAAGACCCAACTTGTTCTTTTTGTTGAACCCGCACAGGTCGTTGAACAACTTGCCGGGCGACAGCTTCTGCATAGCCTCCACGGTAAGGTAGCCCATCTTGTGAAGCACCTCCACCCACTGGGCAGGCACACCCACGGCACCGAACTCCGCCTCTCCGTCGCGTCGCGCCTTCTTCTCGGGGCGCATCTGCGGGAAGAGCAACACATCCTGTATAGATGACTGACCCGTCATGAACATGGTAAGACGGTCGATACCTATACCCATGCCGGAACACGGAGGCATACCGTATTCGAGCGCGCGCACGAAGTCCATGTCTATGAACATGGCCTCGTCATCGCCTTTCTGCGACAGACGCAACTGTTCCTGAAAACGCTCCAGCTGGTCGATGGGGTCGTTAAGCTCCGAATAGGCGTTGCACAGCTCCTTGCCAGCCACGAAGAGCTCGAAGCGTTCGGTAAGCTCGGGATTGTCGCGGTGACGTTTCGACAAAGGCGACATCTCTATGGGATAGTCGGTTATGAAGGTAGGCTGAACAAGGTCGTCCTCGCACTTCTCGCCGAAGATGGCGTCTATCAGCTTGCCTTTGCCCATGGTGTCGTCCCGGTCTCGTATACACAACTCCGAGCCCCCGAGACGAAGGCGAATG
>CAMWRR010000098.1 GCA_947176715.1 uncultured Rikenellaceae bacterium
CTTGCGGGCTTCCGTGCGGGGAAATTTTTGCCCACCGCGAGGTGCGGTCCGATAATGGTCCGCCGCAAGAGTCAGCGTAAACGCAAGCACAAAGGCCGGCACAAGAGCCAACGAGAGCCCGCCGCAAGGATCGGCACGAGCGACAGCACAAAGGCCGGCGAGAGTCGACCCGGGCACAGCAAGCGACAGCATTACATAACAAGTGCGACAGCAAAGCATAGCGAGAGCCGCATCGGGACAGCAAAAGAAACAATCCTTGCCTACGGCCAGTCCGCCCGGGCAAAAGACCTTTAGAGCCAAAGACCTTTCGGCTGTCGGACAGTCAGGAGCTTTGCCGGACAGCTCCTCTCACATACCGACACAAAAACGGAGGGCCCGCCACGATAGCGGACCCTCCGTCTCATACCATATAGCCTAACCCTTGATGTGGTTGATAGCCTCTATCACCAAATCATAGACAGGATATACCATATAGTAATATCCGTTGTCGTCAAGCGGGGTGTTGCGCAATATGTAGCCGTTGAGCAAGCAACGTATGAGCAACTCCTCGGTAACGCTGTCTATCTTGGTTTTGACACCTTTGCTACGTGCGTAGGCGAGGAAATCGCGGTAGATGGCCTCTCCGTTGCGGTCGGCGAAATCCTGTGCCTGTTTCAGGGTCTTTATCTCTGACAGCTCCTTGCGATGGCTGTCGGAGTAACGCAATGTATAGCTGAACAACAGATTGTTGAGCGATATCTTGCGCATAGTCTCGCTAAGACGGGTCGTATCCATCGGGACGAATATGTCGGGAATGATACCGCCGCCACCGTACACCACCTTGCCTTTGGGCGTAACGTAACGGAGCGAGTCGTTATGCGGGATGCTGTCGCGCGAGAAAAGCTCGTTGCGCATATAACGCTCTATTATGTCGTCGTCATACCTTTCGCCGTCGTTATAGGGGCGTTGTATGCACCGTCCGGTAGGTGTATGGTAGCGGGCTATGGTAAGGTTGAGTGCCGAACCGTCGTCGAATTTTATCTGTTGCTGCACCAGACCCTTGCCGTATGAGCGACGGCCTATGATTGTCCCTATGTCGTTGTCCTGCAATGCTCCGGCCACTATCTCGCTCGACGATGCCGACGCCTCGTCTATCAGGAGCGCCACATCGGTGCCTATGAGCACTCCGCCGCCGTCCGCCACGGTCTGCTCGCGTCTTACGGCGCGCCCCTCTGTGTAGACGATAACCGAACCGGCCGGGAGAAACTCGTTGGCTATAAGTATGGCCTGATCGAGAAAGCCGCCCGTGTTGGCCGAGAGGTCGAAGATGAGACTCGTCATGCCCTGCGCCTTAAGCTCCTTGACCGCCCCCACGAACTCCTCGTGCGAGGTACGCGAGAACTGCAACAGCTTGATATAACCGATGCTGTCGTCTACCATGAAGGCCGCCGAAAGGCTCTTTACGTTGATTTTGTCGCGGGTGACCTCGAAGTCGATCAGACCGTCGGCACCCTGACGCTCCACGCCCAACTTAACCTTGGTGCCGCGCGGTCCGCGCAACATCTTCACCACATCGGTCTGCGGAATACCGCGACCCGCCACCAACGAATCGCCTATGGTGATGATGCGGTCGCCGGCTATGATACCCACCTTCTCGGACGGACCGCCGGAGACGATGTTCTGTATTATGACGGTGTCGGTGGCCATGTTGAAGACCACGCCTATGCCGTCGAACTGCCCCTCCAGACTCTCGTTCGACTCCTTGGCCGTGGCGGGAGGCATATATATGGAGTGGGGGTCGAGCTTTGACAATATCTGCGGAATGAACTCCTCGGTGAGCGTGTCTACATTCACCGAATCGACATAACGCGAATCTATAAGCGACAATATGGTGCTTATCTTGTCATGAGGCCGTACGCCTCCGGTTATGTTGATGGTGCCGCCACCGCTTCGTCCTCTCTGTCCGAGGAACATGCCTATGCCGATACCCAACACCACCGCGATGGCGAGCATCAAGGGTACGGCGATTCTGTTCTTACATTTTTCGTTTGTCATGATATACCCTCTTGTGTTACAATAGTTCGTACATATTTTCCAACCCTACGCCTCGCGACCCTTTGACAAGCACGGTAGCCCCCTCTACCGGTCTTTTCATGAGCATCAGGCGCAACTCGTCGGTATCTTTGCAGGCAACGCCCCGGTCACCCGCGTCTATGTCTTTGAAGTTGTCGCCAACCAGATAGAAGCGCTCCAGCTCCATGCCTTTGAGCGTCTCCACGAGCTTACGATGTTCGGCGGCCGAGTAGTCGCCCAGCTCGTTCATCTGACCGGCTATCACCACTTTACGCCCGTCGCTTTCGGCGAGGCTCCGCAGCGCGCTGTCGAAGCTCGACGGGTTGGCGTTGTAGCTGTCGGCTATTATGCGGTTGCCGCGTCCGCTCTCCATTATCTGCGAGCGGTTGTTGGTGGGTAGATACTCCTCTATGGCCTCGGCGGCTACGGGCAACTCTATGCCGAGCCTGCCGCCTACCGCTATGGCCGCCAGTATGTTGTATTTGTTATAGCTGCCGTAGAGATGCGTGCGTATGGGGCGGTGGTAGGTGGGGAGCTTGACGGTGAGCGTGCCACCCTCCTCTACGGTGGATTTCACCCCGCGCACCGAATAGGTGAGACTTCGGGTGTTGATGCGCTCCTGTACCATCTCGCACAGGGTCTTGTCTTCGGCCAGATGGAAAAAGAGGCCGCCATTGGCCCTGAGCCAGTCTATAAGCTCGCCCTTGCCTTTGCGCACCCCCTCGGGACCGCCGAAACCCTCCAGATGGGCATCACCTATGTTGGTTATCACACCCATGTCGGGCTCGGCTATGGAGCACAGACGCGCTATCTCGCCCTGATGCGAGGCCCCCATCTCTATGACGGCCACCTGACAGTCCGCCGGCATGTCGAGCAACGTAAGGGGCACCCCTATGTGGTTGTTGAGATTGCCGCGGGTGGCCCATACGCGCAACTTCTGCGACGCCACGGCGGATATCAGCTCCTTAGTGGTGGTCTTGCCGTTGGTGCCTGTCACCGCCACCACCTTGGGGTCGACCCTGCGACGCCATGCGCGGGCCATGCCCTGCAACGCCTCCAACGTGTCGCGCACAATGAATATGCGGCGGTCTTCGTTCTCGGCGAGCCATTCGTTGCTGGTAACCACGTAGTCGGCACCGTCGTCGAGGGCTTGCGACACGAAGTCGTTACCGTCGAAATTGTCGCCTTTGAGTGCCACGAACATAACCTTGCCGCCCTTTTTCTTGAGCGGCGCTATCGTGCGGCTGTCGGTGGTGAGGGTGCAAAGACCGTCGTTTTTGAGCCTGCTTACCAATATGTCGTAGTCGCGTATCATCTATTTGCGTTGTTTTATATCCTTGATTCTCAGTTGCGGCTTCACCTCGCCGCGATAGTTGTTCTCCACCACAGAGTAGCAGATGTCGAACAGCCCTCCCCCGAGTATGTGGGGCGCGTGGTGGGCCTGCGAGAAGGCTATGGCCGAGAGCGGGGTAACGGAGCCGCCGCCCACTATATCCATCTTGAGGTGTTCGAGCGAGCCTCCCACACGACGTCCGTGGCCGTAGTCGCAGACGAAGTCGGTGCGGAATGTGGGGGCGGGATTGCCGGGACCGAACGGCTGAAAGCGGCACAGCACCTCGCGGAAGTGGGGCGTTATGTCGTCGAGGGCCAGATAGGAGTCTATGTCTATCTGCGGCACCAGCATGTCAGGCTCTATGTGGCTGTCGACATACTCCTCGAAACGGCGCGTGAACTCCTCCAACCGCTCCGGCTTCATTGTCATGCCGGCGGCGTAGGTGTGTCCGCCGAAGTTCTCCATAAGGTCGGAGCACGACTCTATGGCTTGGTAGAGGTCGAAGCCGGGCACGCTGCGGGCCGACCCCGTGATGAAGCCGTTGGACATGGTGAGCACCACCGTGGGGCGGTAGTAACGCTCTATGAGCCTCGATGCCACTATGCCCACGACACCCTTTATCCACTTGGGGTTGTATATGACGGTGCACTTCTTGTCTTTAAAGCCGGGGGTGCTCTCCACTATGCGGCACGCCTCCGAGGTGATGGTGCGGTCTATCTCCTTGCGGTCGGTGTTGCAGGTGTCGATTATGTTGCCGTATTTGAGCGCCTTCTCCTCGGTGTTGGAGATGAGCAGACGCACGGCATTGCCGCCTCCGGAGATGGCCGAACCGTCGTCGGAGTCGGAGACCATGCGACCGGCGGCGTTGATGCGCGGCCCTATCTTGAAGACTATCTCGTCGATGGTGATACGGTGCTTTTCGAGCCCGCATATCTTGATGATGGAGCGCAGACCCTTGCTCGGATTGCTGTTGAGCCTCTCGAGCCCGTAGTGGGCCAATATGCGGTTCTCGCCCGTGAGCGGCACTATGTCGGAGGCTATCGATACGGCCACATAGTCGAGCAACGACTCCACCGTGCTCTTGTCGATGCCGTATTTTACGGCGTACGCCTCCGAGAGCTTGTAGCCCACGCCGCATCCCGACAGCTCCTTGAACGGATAGCCGCAGTCGACCCTCTTGGGGTCGAGCACCGCCACCGCATCGGGGATGGTGTCGCCCGGGAGGTGGTGGTCGCATATTATGAAGTCGATGCCGAGGCTCTTAGCGTAGGCGACCCGATCTATGGCCTTTATGCCGCAGTCGAGCGCAATGATGAGGCTCACCCCGTGCGCGGCCGCGTGGTCGATACCCTTGGCCGAGATGCCGTACCCCTCGGTGTAACGGTCGGGGATATAGAAGATGATGTTTTTGGCCCCCACGGAGGCGAGAAATGTGTAGACCAACGCCACGGCCGTAGTGCCGTCGACGTCGTAATCGCCGTAGACCATGATCTTCTCGCCACGCTCCACCGCCTCTCCGATACGGGAGACCGCCCGGTCCATATCCTTCATAAGGAACGGATCGTGCAACTCCTCCAACAGGGGATTGAAGAACCTTTCGGCCGACTCGACCGAGTCTATCCCCCTCTGTATCAGCAGACCGGCGAGCACCGGCGGAATACCTAACCCCGACGCAAGCTCCTGTGTCTTCCCGCCGGTATCGTTACCCCCGGCGAGAATCCACTTTTTTTCTGCTATCATATATGTCTTTTTTATTTTATTTCAATATCAAAAACGCGCTCCATCTCCTTTACGAAGCGCCCTTTCACCTGCTCCATGTCGACGCGGCCTCCGGTGAGCGCCTCTATCGACGTGACCCCGCGGTCGGTAAAACCGCACGGATTGATGTAGGTGAAGTACTTAAGGTCGGTGTTCACATTGAGCGCCAACCCGTGCATGGTGACGAAATGGGAGGCCCTGACGCCTATGGCGCATATCTTGCTCAGCGCGCCGCCGCTTTTACACCACACGCCGGTGGCACCCTCGGAGCGTCCCCCTTTTATGTCCCAGTGGGCTACGGTGGCTATAACCGCCTCCTCGAGCCCGTATATGTAGTCACGCAACCCGATACCCAACCTGCCTATGTCGAATATGGGGTAGGCGACCATCTGACCGTAACCGTGAAACGTGATGTCACCGCCGCGGTCGGTCCTGTGGAACGTGGCACCTATCTTATCGAGCATCCTATCGTCTATGAGCATGTTCGCGCTCTTGCCGTGGGCACCGAGCGTGTAGACGTTGGGGTGCTCGCAGAGCATGAGCGTACCGCCGCAGTCGCGCCCGGCGAGCAACCCGTCGAAGAGCTGCCTCTGTGCCTGTAACGCGGCGCCGTACTCTATGATGCCTCTGTCGTCGAGGTGTACCTGTTCCATTGTCTCTGTGCGGAAGAGCGTCTTATCGCATCTTCTCTCTTTATATCGTCTCTTGCAGTCGCTTTATTGTCTGCAAGGTTTCGGTTATTCGTCATGCGAGGGACAGACTCCGCTCGTTTTCAACTCTTTCTTATCCTTTGCGAGCGCCTGTTCGGCCATATACGACGACCGTACCATAGGCGCGCTGGCCACAAAGTCGAACCCCATGCGCTCCGCCTCCTCCTTGTAGCGGGCGAATGTGTCGGGGTGAACGTATCTTTCGAGCTTGTGGTGCCTCAACGTGGGCTGGAGGTATTGCCCTATCGTCACTATGGAGCATCCGGCACGGCGCAGGTCTTCAAGCGTCGCTATCACCTCGTCGTCGTCTTCGCCCAGCCCTACCATAAGGCCGCTTTTGACCCTCTGTCCGTGGTCGGCCAGATAGCGCAGAACACCGAGAGAGAGATCGTAACGCGCCCGTGACCGCACCTGCGGCGTGAGCCTTGCGGTGGTCTCTATGTTGTGACCCACTATGTCGGCGCCGGCTGATATTATCATGTCGAGCAACTCGGCCTTGCCGTCGAAGTCGGGTATCAGCAACTCTACGGTAGCAGAGGGGTTATGGCTACGGATGGCCCTTACCGTCTCGGCCCAGTGCGCGGCTCCGCCGTCGGGCAGGTCGTCGCGGTCGACCGATGTTATGACGCAATGTTTCAGTCCCAACTTCTTGACAGACAGAGCCACGCGCTCCGGCTCAGTGGCATCCAGAGGCATGGGGCGTCCAGTCTTGGTGGCGCAGAAACGACACGAACGGGTACATATATCGCCGCCTATCATGAAGGTAGCCGTACCCCGGGCCCAGCACTCGCACTGGTTGGGACACCTTCCGCTGGAGCATATGGTGTTGAGCAGACCCTCGCGCACCACATCTCCCGTATTGGTATATCCGTCTGTGTGCGACAGCCTTATCTTGAGCCATTCGGGCTTGCGTAATACATCTTTGCGCTCCATGCGTTTTTTCGTAAAAAATTCAATACGCGCAAAAATAGTTAAAAAAACTCGGATTAACTAACATTTGTCACATTAATTGGAGACAAAAAGGAATATGGCCCGGAGTCATTGCCACAGGGGCGGTTGGAGCCGGTGAGGGTCGTTGCCGTTTGAGAGCCGACAGGACGAAATAGGCGGTCGCTCTTGTTGGCGCATACCACAAAACACCGCACCGTCTCGCAAACAAATTTCACAGAGGTACGGCCCGAGCGCAAATAAAGAAGTTCCACCC
>CAMWRR010000099.1 GCA_947176715.1 uncultured Rikenellaceae bacterium
CCGTACGGTGAGGCATGAAGCGGTAGCAACGGTGCACTACCCCGCCCCCCGAAGCCTCGGTGACGGTGATGCCGCTGTTCTCCGGCAGGGGTATGTCCACCGCCTCGGTGTCGAAGCTGTCGGCTATCCACTCCACCGTCTCTTCGTTCTCGTGGCGGTTGTAGGTGCAGGTGCTGTATATCAGTATGCCCCCCTCGGCGAGCGCGTCCCATGCGTCGGCTATTATCCGCCGCCCCCTCTCCACGCACATGCGCACGTTATCGGGACTCCACTGTGCGAGCGCCTCCGGCTCCTTGCGGAACATGCCCTCGCCCGAGCACGGGGCGTCTATGACCATTATGTCGAAGAGGCCGCCCATCGCGCCGAACGCCGCCGGGTCGCTGCCGGTCACTATCGTGTTGGCCAGCCCCCACTTGCGTATGTTGTCGGCAAGTATGGAGACGCGCCCTCTTATCACCTCGTTGGCCACCAGAGTGCCCCGCTCCCCGAGCAGCGACGACAGATGGGTGCTCTTGCCGCCGGGCGCGGCGCACAGGTCGAGAACGCACGGATGTTCCGACCCCGACATATCGAGCGCATGGCGTGCCAGATAACCCACGAACATGGAGCCCGCCTCCTGCACGTAATAGGCGCCGCCGTGGAAAGCGGGGTCGAGGGTGAATAGGGGACGCTCCGGGAGCGAGAACCCCTCGTCGCACCACGCCACCGGTACGGCTCCGTGAGGCGGACACCACCCCTTGCAGGGATTGGCCCGCACCGAACACGACGCCTCCCCCTCCAACGCCTCCAAGAACGGCGGTATCTCCTCCGGAGCGAGAAACTCACGGAGAGAGTCTATAAATGCGGGCGGGGGCGTAATGCCACTGTCGGGTCGTGCGGATGGTTGCGTACGCTTCATATTCGTATATGCGATTCAATCTGTCGGAAAAAGTTCGTCTGTCGGACGCTCGCGGCGGGAGCCTATCTCAGGCCGGCTTCACCAAGCGACAGTCCGCCACCGGGCAGGGCCAGCGCCTCCGTTATCTTCCCGGTGACCGCCTCGAAGTGGTCGGGGCTGAGGACGAAGTCGTACTTGTCGACGTCGATGGTTATGACACGCCCGTCATATCCGGCTATCCAGTCGTCGTAAAGCTCGTTCAACCCCTCCAGATACTCCGGCTGTATGCCCATCTCGTATTCGCGGCCACGACGGCGTATCTGGCTTATGAGCGTGGGAATGGAGGCCTTGAGATAGACTATCGCGTCGGGACGGCGTATCCCCGCGGCCAACAGGTCGAAGAAGGACATGTATAGCTCGTAGTCCGGCGTGGACATAAGCCCCATTCGGTTGAGGTTACGCACGAACACGTAGGCCTCCTCGAAGATGGTACGGTCCTGTATTATGTCGTTTCCGGAGTTCATTATCTCCTTTACCTGCATAGTCTTCTTGCTCAGAAACGACATCTGCAGGTTGAACGACCAGCGGGCCATGTCCTGATAGAAGCTGTCGAGATACGGATTGTCGATGCGCTCGAAGAAGGGTTCGTAACCGAGCCTGCGGGAGAGCATCTCCACGAGCGAGGTCTTGCCGCTGCCTATGTTTCCGGATATAGCTATATACATCTCTCTACTGTTTGGTTACCATATCGTGCAACGCCTCCACATAATCGCGCGACGGCGACAGGCGGGGTATCTTGTTCTGTCCGCCGAGCTTGCCGCGCGAGGCCATCCAGCGGTAGAAGGTGCCGGAGGGGAGAGCCTCTATGCGAGGGGCGTAGAGGGTGGTGTCGCCGTGACGCTTGGCGTCGTAGTCGGAGTTGAGACGACGCAAGGCGTTGTCCAGCTCGGCGGCGAAAATGGCCATGTCGGCAGGCTCTCTCTTGAACTCCACGAGCCACTCGTGGGCCCCCTTGGTGTCGGCCTCCATGAAGACGGGAGCTACCGTGTACTCCGCCACCTCGGCGTCCGTCGCCCGAGCCGCCTCGCCTATCGCCCGCTCGGCGTTGTCGACCATCAGCTCCTCGCCGAATGCGTTGATATACTGTTTGGTGCGACCGGTTATCTTTATCTTGTAGGGGTCGGTGGAGGTGAACATGACGGTGTCGCCTATCATATAACGCCACAGACCGCCGCTCGTAGATATTATCATGGCGTAGTTGACACCCTTCTGCACCCCCTCCAGCGGCACGGCCTTTTCGGGGGTGTCGAGGTCGGAGACGGGCAAAAACTCGTAGAATATCTCGTAGTCGAGCATCAGCAACATGGCGTCGTCCTCCGGGGCGTCCTGTATGGCGAAGAAGCCCTCCGAGGCGTTGTAGGTCTCCATGTAGTGCATACGGTCGGAGGGGATGAGGCGACGGAATATCTCGCGGTAGGGCTGGAAGCTGACCCCGCCGTGCATGAATAGCTCCATGTGCGGCCACACCTCCGTGATATTCCTCTTGCCCGTGTATTCGAGCACCCGGTTGAGCAACACGAGATTCCACGAGGGCACGCCCGCGAACGCCGTCACCCTCTCGCGGCTGCAACGCCGGCATATCGCCTCCACCTTGGCCTCGAACTCGGGTATGAGCGCCACCGACGGCGACGGAGTGCGGCTGAACGAGGCGTAGAACGGGGTGTTGCTTATAAGTATGGCCGACAGGTCGCCGGTGGGAACGCCGTCGCTCGACTCCAGACGACGGCTGCCGCCCAGTGTCATGGTCTTGCCGGAGAAGATGTCGCTCTGCGGATTGTTGCGCAGATAGAGGGCCATTACGTCTTTGGCGCCCCGGTAGTGGCAGTGTCTGAGCGATGTGGCAGTGATGGGTATGTATTTGCTCCTCTCGGCAGTGGTGCCCGACGATTTGGCGTACCATCGCGTGGGGGCGTCCCACAGTATGTTGCCCTCGCCGCCGCGTATGCGGTCGACAAAGGGGCGCAACAGGTCGTAGTCACGCACCGGCATGGCCCCGGCGAAACGCTCGTAGCCGCATCGCTCCGTTATTCCGCTCGCCGCACCGAAGGAGGGGATGAGGCGACGGAATATCTCGCGGTAGGGCTGGAAGCTGACCCCGCCGTGCATGAATAGCTCCATGTGCGGCCACACCTCCGTGATATTCCTCTTGCCCGTGTATTCGAGCACCCGGTTGAGCAACACGAGATTCCACGAGGGCACGCCCGCGAACGCCGTCACCCTCTCGCGGCTGCAACGCCGGCATATCGCCTCCACCTTGGCCTCGAACTCGGGTATGAGCGCCACCGACGGCGACGGAGTGCGGCTGAACGAGGCGTAGAACGGGGTGTTGCTTATAAGTATGGCCGACAGGTCGCCGGTGGGAACGCCGTCGCTCGACTCCAGACGACGGCTGCCGCCCAGTGTCATGGTCTTGCCGGAGAAGATGTCGCTCTGCGGATTGTTGCGCAGATAGAGGGCCATTACGTCTTTGGCGCCCCGGTAGTGGCAGTGTCTGAGCGATGTGGCAGTGATGGGTATGTATTTGCTCCTCTCGGCAGTGGTGCCCGACGATTTGGCGTACCATCGCGTGGGGGCGTCCCACAGTATGTTGCCCTCGCCGCCGCGTATGCGGTCGACAAAGGGGCGCAACAGGTCGTAGTCACGCACCGGCATGGCCCCGGCGAAACGCTCGTAGCCGCATCGCTCCGTTATTCCGCTCGCCGCACCGAAGGGGGTGCGTACGAGCGACCTGCAAAGAATATCGAACTGCCTGCGCTGCACCTCGAAAGGCTCGCGCATGAAGCGGTCTATCGCACGGAGCCTTCCGCCGAGCGTAAGAGAGACTGTCTTGGTCAGTAATGACATAGTTTCACGTTTTGGGTTGGCGTCATATCCGTCCGGCAGAGACGGACATATTGAAACAAAGATACAAAAAGTCGGGCGCAGAAACAAAATAAGTTTGATTATCTTGAAACGGTGTCTCCAAACAGAGGCTTTCGTGCCATTGTCATACGGCAATACCGGCCCCACACAACTACATGTTTTCCGACAGAAGCCGCTCCATACGTCACAAAAAGCGAGCGACTCACGGCAGACGGAGGCGTTCACCCGACGACAAGATTTTTGCGCAGTAATCCCATGACATTCATACAAATACCCCCTACATAGGCTGCATGTATTTTACCGGGCAACGATATTTTCATACTATAAACAACACAAAATATTTGCAATTTAAAAAATTATATCTACCTTTGCATCATCAAACCGCGGAGTGGAGCAGTTGGCAGCTCGTTGGGCTCATAACCCAAAGGTCAGAGGTTCGAGTCCTCTCTCCGCTACTAATCTCGGACGATCTTCTTTTTCGGAGGTCGTCTTTTTTATGTCTCCACCGCACACCGAAGCCGACAGGGACAAGATTACACGAGACCTTCCGAACGCGTAGTCGTGTCCGTACCACGGTTGTTTTAGCTATATTTGCATTACGATGCGTGTCTACCCCAACATACTTAACTACATGGAGGCCCTTAAAGGGCGTCTGGTATGCGACGACAGAGGCGAGCCGATATACTTCTGCGGCAACAGGTCCGTGGTATTCAAGGCGAAGTGCGACGGGACGGTCCGTGCGCTCAAATGCTACACGCTCGACGATCCGTCGCGCCGGGAGCGGTATGCGGAGCTGTCGGATGCGCTTGCCGGAGCGACGACGGGGATGTTCGTCGGGTATGACTATCTCGATGACCATATCGTTTGCGCCGACCAGAACGGCGATATCGGCAGTTTCGATTGCGTGATGATGGAGTGGGTGGACGGACGGTCGCTTACATCGGCGCTATCGGAGGCGGTCTACTTCAACCGCAGAGACAAAATTGCGGAGCTGGCCCTGCGCTTCCTGCTACTGGCATCGGAGCTGTTGCGCTCGCCCTACGTTCACTGCGACATAAAACCCGACAACATAATGGTACGTGACGACGGCTCCCTTGTCATAATAGACATCGACCCGGTGCGGCTCAGAGGCGACAGCAGACCGCGCACCGAGACGGGGACGCCCGGCTATCGACATCCGTCGGCAGGCAAGCTCAGGCGGGCAGACCATTGCGACGACTACCCTATCGTCACGGTAGCCGCCACGCTTTTCGCCTTGGCGGATAAGCCCGAACTATGGAGAGACGATGCCGACAGAGTGGTGTTCGACCCCGACGAGTGCGTGTCGGGATACTCCCGCAGAATGGCGGAGTTCGCCGAGAAGTGGCGCGACAGGCCCTATCTTCTGGAGCTGTTGGACATGTTGCTGTCGGAGGGGGCGGCCATATACGGGGTTGCCGGGGCGATAGGGCGTGCCGCGGTATGTATCGCCGGCACGGAAGCCACAGGCGGCGACACAGAGCCGGCGGAGCTGTTCGACGATGCGATAGATTGCGGCCATGGAATAACGCTCGTATCGCTCGCCGGACAGTGGGGCTACCTCGCCCGCGACGGGGTGAGGCGATTCTACCCCACAGCGTTGCCTTTCAGCGACGGGGTGGCCGTCATGTCGGAGGGCGACGGCGTATGGTGCGCAAGAGACTACGAGCTTAAAACGGTGTTCCGCATAGAGTGCGAGGAGATGGGCTCCTACTCCGAGGGGCTGGCTCCCGTCAAGATAGGCGGCAAGTGGGGGTATGCGGACAAAAACGGAGCTGTGGCCATAAGCCCGGCGTATGACAGTTGCGGCGCATTCTCGCACGGGTACGCCATAGTTCGCCGGGGAGAGCTTTACGGCGTGACAGACCGTGACGGCACATTATCGCGCCATCTGTCGGAGACGGTAATAGTTCGCGACGAGGAGGGAGCGATAGCGGCCTTGTGAGAGTTTGTCGATAAATGCGTATATTTGCAACGAACCGAGCCAGCGGATGCTGACTTTATCTCTGTGCACATCATGCGGATAAGACTGTTTTACATATTGTCGATGGTAGCGACGTTCGTCGGATGGGGATCGTCGTCATACGCCCAATACTCCATCCCAGACCAGACCAAAGCGCAGGTAAAGCTCGCCCCGCAAGAGTCGCAGAGGGTGGAGAAGACCCCGTTCGAGATAGTCAACGACGCCCTTTTGCGCGACCGCAGACGTCAATGGCGCAAAGAACACAACTATCTGGAGATCAAGAACAGCATACAGTTCACCCAGTTCGCCTACAACCAGAACTGGGCCAGCGGAGGCGACAACACGTTCAACGGTCGCGTAACATCCTATCTGAAACACTCTTACACCAACAAGAAGCTCAACATCAACACCGAATGGGACGCCGCATACGGTCTGAGCAACAAAGGCAAGAAGCCTTGGAAGACGGAGGACTACTTCAAGATAAACACCTCTTTCAACTACCAGATAATAGGCAACCTATACTATAACTTCAACGTCGACTTCCGCTCACAGTTTGCCAACGGCTTCAACTCGGTGGACGACATGACCCTAGTGTCGCAGTTCCTCTCTCCGGCCACGCTCAACCTCGCGATAGGTCTCAACTACAAGTTCGACGACAAACGCAACATCGTATTCTCGCCCCTGTCGGGCAACATGTTGTTCGTCAGAAACAGATACCTGTCGGAACAAGGGGCCTTCGGCGTCGACAAGGGCAAGAGGTTCAAGCCCAACGTGGGTATGCTGTTGCGCGTGCAGTGGACGCAATCGATACTCAAGGACAAGGAGACCGGCAAGGACATAATCACATACAGAGCCGACGGTCAGGGATTCTACGACTACAAGAACGTACCCACGCTCGACCTGCAGCAGTGGATCGACATATCGGTGCTCAAATACCTGTCGCTAAACTTCAACTGCCGGCTCATATTCGACGACCAGATCTCCCGCATAAAAGAACCCGCCACAGAGACGACTCCGGCTGTGATGAGAAGCGGTTTCTGGCAGTTCAGCGAGGTGCTGGGCATAGGTGTGACCTATAAATTCGCAAATAAAATCATAAAGAAAGATTGATTTTATCGCTTGTCCGGTAAAATTCTCTTAAAAGCCTGTGTTTTAGATAACGCAGGCTTGTTTTATATTTGGGGCGATACAAATTCCATATAATTACAGCTATGCGGAGAGCGGGCCGGAGACTGCGGGGGACCGCTTCTCGCGGGTGGTTTTATGGAT
>CAMWRR010000100.1 GCA_947176715.1 uncultured Rikenellaceae bacterium
TCAGCGAGGACATTAAACAACAATTCCACCTTATCCGGTCCGAGGCACGAGGACCATAAGCCTTTCCGCTTGGCGGACCCGTAGCGGAGCGCAGGGGCCGAGCGGGCCGCACCTCGCGGTGGGCAGAAAACTCCCCCACCGGAGGCCCGCAAGTGAGAGTAACGAAACTATAAGCGTTATTCGCTAAAAACACCTAACCGCATTTATAAAGCCTCCCGCGAGTTGCGGTCCCCCGCAGGCTCCGCCCCGCTCTCCGTCACCGCCTAAAATCAAAAGCCATTCCCCCAAAACCACACTACTGACAAGACAATAAACCAACCATCAGACTCATGCAAAAGCACATCTGTTAAACATCACGCCCGGCGCGGCCACCTAAGCCTCCAGCCCTGTGAATCTACAGCTATCTCCATCAAGCAAAAGACCTTTTCATTAAGAAACCTTTGCCTATGCCCCTCGCTCTGCCCCCCATCCGGATGCAAAAACTCAGCTAATGCGCATACCGTCAAACCCCGAAACACATTATCGTCTCGCAGTCATGACTATATAAAATATAAGATTTCCCTAAGATGATATACCCGCATAAGTGCGGCCCGAGCGCCAGCGAGGGCCACATCGGCACAGTAATAGGAAATACGCCGAAAGGAGTACCGCAACATGAGGCACGAAGACCATAAACCGTTCCTCTTGGAGGAACCGAAGAGCAAACACAGGAACTATCGGACAACAATCACTATATCTCGTCGTCCCTCAGTTTGAGCTTCTCTATCTTTTTCTTCACGGGTGCCGACGGAGTAATCAACATATTACGTCTCAGATATGCCGGTACGTTCTCCATCTCCTCCATGTCGCTCTCTTCGCGAGTGGGACGTCTGACAGGCTCCGGAGCGGTACGTGCTACCGGTTGCGACATCTGTTGTTCGGTGAAAAGACTCTTTCTGAAACTCCCCCCCGAGGTAGCGGCAGAGCCTAACGACCCGGCGGGCATACCCATAGGAGATGTGGAGCCTATGGGTTTGCGGGTCTCCATCACTATGTTTTCGTCGTCGGTAGCCGGGGCCTCCCTGTTTTCGGAGGTCTCCTCGTCGAACGAAAGGAATGTCCGTTCGTTGGATGCTGCGGCCTGAGCGGAGTTGTTCTGCCTGTATATGTCGCGATGGGCTTTCTGCAGGTCGTCCACCAATGCGAAATCGTCATCGTCGGACGACTCCTCTTTCTTCTGCTCCGATGCGGTATCGTCCCATGACATAACCACCTTCTCTCCCGGACCAGCCGAAGCCACGGAACCTGTCGAAGCTACCACGGAACCCGCCGAAGCCACAGACACAACCGGCGTCGCCGAGACCACCGTATCGGCAACCTCCTCTTTGGGACTCTCCACCACATGGGGAGCTATGGCACGGTCGAGCTTTTCGGCCAGACCGAGGGTCTCGTCGCTGTTGACCACTCCCATATAGGCCTCGAAATCGCGTTGCGAGTTGCGATCCTCGAACCCTGTCGCCACTATCACTATGCTGACATTGCCGTCTTCGAGCGTCTCGTCGTAACCGGCACCCCATATAAGGGCCGCTTCCCTGCCCGCCGCGGCGCGCACATGGCCTATTATGGCGTACACCTCGCTCATCTTCAGCTCCTTGTCTTTCCACGATATGTTGACCAGCAGATTCTTGGCGCCGTTTATGTCGTTCTGCGAGAGGAGCGGCGAGAGCAGAGCCTCCTCTGTAAGGGCGGTGGCTATGTTGTCGGTGCCGACGGCCGCCACTGCAAAGCCCATCAGGGCCACGCCGCTGTTGCTCATGGTGGTGACCACATCGGCGAAGTCGACGTTCAGCTTGTGCTCCTTGGTTATTATCTCGGCGATACACTTGGCCGCCGTGGCCAATATGTCGTCGGCCTTGCCGAACGCCTCGGAGAAGGTGAGGTCGCCGTACATCTTGTTGATGTTCTCGTTGTCGATAATCAGCAACGAGTCGACATGCTTGCGCATCTGGGCTATACCCGAGGTGGCCTGCATTATACGTTTGTCTCCCTCGTAACGGAACGGCACCGTCACTATGGCTATGGTGAGTATATCCAGCTCTTTGGCCACCTCCGCTATGATGGGGGCCGCACCCGTACCCGTTCCGCCGCCCATACCGGCCGTTATGAACACCATTTTGACGCCGCTGCGTTCCAGTGTCTCGCGTATGTCGTCACGGCTCTCCACCGCCGCATCGCGTCCCCTCTCGGGCATGTTGCCCGCCCCCAGACCGCCCGTAAGGTCGCGTCCTATCTGCATCTTGAGGGGAACCGGGCTCTTGTCCAACGCCTGTTTATCGGTGTTGCACACCATGAACATGACGTTGTGTATGCCTAAGTTGTACATGTACTTGACAGCGTTGCCGCCGCCGCCGCCCACACCGATAACCATTATCTTGCTGGCCACCACATCGGAAGCCTGAACGTCGACGCTGTCTATGAAGTCTGTCATAACGAAAGTATGATATTGCTGTTACGGGATTACAGATCGTTATCTTCGAGGCTCTCCTCGGGGTCTATCGTGTCGCGCACCTTGCCTATCGTGCGTTTGAACCAACCGCCGAAGCCTCCGTTGTGCGATGCGCCTCCGCCTCGGGGCATATCGTCGTATCCGCCCGGCTCCTCGTCGAAGCCGGTGTCCTGTCCGTGACGGAACAGATCGTCACCGCCGCCGTAGGGGTCGTATACGGTGTCTAACGGCTTGGGCTTGGGGAGCACCAAAGTGGCGGTGGTACGACCCATCGACGCGGCTATGAGCAACAGCCCCACCGCCGTAGAGTAGAGGGGAGAGGCCACCTTGTCGACCGTCTCCGACGACACGTAGAGGTCGGGAGCGGCTATACGCACGGGCATGCCGGTACGCTGGGCGAAAAACTCCTTTATCATGTTGAGGTTGGCGCCGCCGCCGGTGAGCACTATGCCGCCCGCCAGACGACCCTCGTAACCCGACGACTTTATGATGTTAAGAAGCTGGTCGCTTATATCCTCCAGACGTGCCTCTATGATAGAGGCCAGCTGTTTCTGCGATATCTCGTTGGAGGGTGTGTTGTTGATGCTCGGCAGACGTATGTACTGGGTCTCGGGTATCTCCGACGAGAGTGCGCATCCGAACTTGACCTTGAGCCTCTCTACGAGCCTCTCCAGCACGCCGCAAGAGCGTATGTCGGAGTTGATGTCGACACCCCCGAACGGTATCACGCCGAGGAAGCGTATGGCCTTGTCGTGATATATGCAGACGTCGCACGTGCCGCCGCCGAAGTCGAGGACCACCACGCCGAGCTCCTTCTGGTCGTCGACGAGCACCGCCTCGGCCGAAGCGAGCGAGCTGAGCACCACGTCGGCCACCCTAACGTCCACACGGTTGAGACAACGGTATATGAGGTCTATCTTGCTCTTCTCGGCGGTTATTATGTTGAACTCGCCCGAGAGACGCTTGCCTATCATGCCTATAGGCTCGCTGCTGATGTTGTCGTCGTCGAGCTTGTAGATGCGCGGACGTATGTGCACTATCACCTCGCCGGCCGGCACCGATATGTTGCGCATGTCGTTGGAGAGGCGGTCGACATCCTCCCGGCGTACCTCGCCCTCGCTGTTGGAGATGGATACGTAGCCCGACTTGTAGTCGCACTTGATATGTTTGCCCGAGAGGTTGAGGTAGGCCTCCTGCACCTTGAGGCTGTACTCCTTCTCTATCTCGCGCAGGGCCCGCTGCACCGACAGCACTATCTTGTCGATGTTGCGTATGTCGCCGCGCCACATGCTGTCGCGTTCGTTGTCCACCACCGACGAGGCCACTATGTCTATCTTGCCGCCCTCGGCACGCCGCCCTATCAGTATGACGGTGTTGCTGGTGCCCATGTCGATGGCTGCGATGTAGTTATTGTCTTTTTCCATAATCCGTAGCGGGATGCAGTCCGCTTTTTGTTATTATATATTTCCGGCGACCGTGGCAAATTTCATGCCGCCCGACCCGGTGCTATCTTATTCCGGCCACAGGCGGCTATTTGCTGCACACCGCCATCTTGTTGTATTTAAGGTTTATGACGCTGTAACGGTTCCACCCGGTCTGTCTGAGCTGGCCGAAATAGAGCTTGTAGAGCTTGCCGAGAAATATGTCGGCGCTACCGAGGTCGGCCACGTCGCACAATATCACCTTATGGGAGCCTATGCGCGGTATAAGCTCTACCTCCGCCGCTCCGTTGAGGTTGATCTGCGCGATGAAATCGCTCCAGAAAGGGTCGGTCTCCACCTTAACGGCAAAGTTAATGAGATTATCCGTAAAATTATAATTTTTAGCGATAATTTTATCACCGGCCACATGCGGCATATATTCCGAGAGGGCCGAATCGCTCATGGTGACCAACGGAACGTCGGCCACGAAGTCCGCGCACCGGGGCATCACCGTGCCGTAGTCGTCCATATAGAAGCTCTCGCCGCCGTAGGTGACTATCCTCACGCGCGGTCGGCGCGGCGCTATCTCTATGTGGAGTGTCCCCCCCTCGTCCTTGTAGACCTCCGAGTCGAGCACGTAGACAATCGAATCGAGATACTTCTCTATGCGCCTTACGTCGGTGCCCCCCACGGTGGAGACCCAGCCGAGCGTGTCGACGATGAGGCCGCGCACCTTTCCGGCCGTGACGAAACCGAGAGTGTCGCCGCCCTCTATCCTTATGTCGAACCGCTCTATCCGGCGCGTGCGCGTAGACGAATAGTAGTGCGACAGCCCCGCCACGGCAATGGCCAGCATCGCCGCCGCTATCGACAGATCCATCACTATTTCGCGTCCGCGCCTCACCTATCTACCTGTTTTCCAACATTTCGCGTATGGGACCGACGAAACGGTCTATGTCGCCCGCCCCGAAAGTGACGATAATGTCGCCGTCGTCGCGGCGCAACACCTCCAGAAGCTCCTCTTTGCCCACGAGCGACTTCTCGGGAGCCGTGACCGCATCGAGTATCATACGGCTGTCGACCCCCTCTATCGGCTCCTCGCGGGCCGGATATATCGGGAGCATTACGAGCCTGTCGACGGCCGAGAGGCTCTCGGCGAAGCCGTCGGCGAAGTCGCGCGTGCGGGTGTAGAGGTGGGGCTGGAACACCGCCGTCACCCTCTTGCCGGGGAACATCTCCCGCACCGAACAGATGGTGCGCCGCAACTCTTCGGGATGGTGCGCATAGTCGTCTATGTATATGCGGTCGGAGCCGTGATACTGCACGTCCATGCGCCTCTTGACGCCCCGGAAGCTCTCTATGGCCTCGCGCAGAGGCTCCTCGTCGAACCCGGCCACCCACATCATGGCCACCGCACCCACGCAGTTCTCCACATTGACATGGCCCGGTATGCCGAGATGGCAACCCTTTATGGTCCTGTCGGGGCAGACTATGTCGAACCGGTAGCATCCGCACTCGTCGGGGCGGCAACCTACGGCATAGAAGTCGGCGCTATCGTCGTCGAGGGAGTAGGTGTAGAGGCTCACACCCTCGGGATAACGCGGCAGGGACACACCCTTCTTGACGATAAGCGCCCCCCCTTTTCTTATCTGTTCGGCGAAGAGGGCGAAACCCTCGCGCAGGGCTTCGTGGGTGCCGTATATGTCGAGATGGTCGGCGTCTGTGGACGATATGAGCGCCACATCGGGGTGGAGCCTGAGGAACGAACGGTCGAACTCGTCGGCCTCCACCGCCACCCTCCTGCCACCGCCTATGTGCAGGTTGGAGTTGAAGTTCTTGGATATGCCACCCATGAATGCGCTGCCGGAGCCTATCGTGCCGTCGCCGTCGTCGGCCGCGCAGGCGTTGAACCATGCCAGCATTGTGGTGGTGGAGCTCTTGCCGTGGGTGCCCGCCACCGCCATGCAGTACTTGCCCTCGGTGACCACGCCCAGCACCTCCGACCGTTTGAGAACGTCGTAGCCGCCCTCGCGGTAGTAGACGAGCTCGCCCATGTCGGCGGGTACGGCGGGGGTGTATATCACCAACGTACGGCCGGGCCTCTTGTAGCGCCCGTCTATCGCCTCGAGGTCGTCGGTGTAGTGTATGTCTATGCCCTCGCTCTCAAGCTCGGCGGTGAGGGGCGAGGGGGTACGGTCGTAACCGGCCACCGGATAGCCCTCCGAGGCGAAGTAGCGGGCCAACGCGCTGGTGCCGATGCCGCCTATGCCTATTATATATACCGAATCGAAACTTTTCATATCCGCATGTATATTTTACTCAAAAACTCATATTACCACTCTATATCGAGCTAAAGATTCCGAAAATAGAATGAAAAATTCCATGCTATGGTTACATGGAATTTTTGTGTCGTAGAAAGAATGCTATCTGTTTAATCCTCCTTTACAATAGCCGTAAAATCGCTCCAGTCCTCTACCCTGAACACTCGGATATCCCGCACGGATCTTCTGAACCACTCTTTCGCTTTCAAGGCATTGATAGCCCGATATAGATTGGCCATGTCGTTATTCTCCGTCAGATACACGCCTCCCTGTGTACTGAAGAAATCGAACTCCCGCAGGATAGTCTTAATTTCAAAATAAGAGTTATTATAAGGCTTCCCGTAATTGTCCTTGAGATCGTCTATAATCATATCGAAAGCTATCGCATACATGCCCGTAACTTTTATGCCGGTTGAAAAAACATCTCCTCTCCGAAAAAGATACGTCCGAACTCATCCTTGATAGCGATAACGATACCTCTGAACGGGTTATCCTCCACATCTATAACCTCCCCTATTATCCAATCTTTCTCTCCTGTGAGTTTCGGAGAGACTTTTGCTCTATCCCCTTTTTTCATTGCAAGAAAATTTATGCAACCACCATTAATGCAAAGATATTGTTTTTGACTTTAAATGTCAAAAAATCATATTTTTAATTTGGCATCTCTCTCGTTCAAAAGGCGCTCCATTGTAAATTTACTTCACTTAACAAGAAGTGTCTACATAGACTTTCTTGACATCATCGAATATCACGCCTCTCAAAAGGGGCTGTGCCCCCTCGTTTTGGTTACTTTGTCGAGTGA
>CAMWRR010000101.1 GCA_947176715.1 uncultured Rikenellaceae bacterium
ATATTCGGTTACGTGCGCGGGCAAGCATGCCTGCGACTTTCGGTTAATGCGCATGGCTTTGGGTGTGGAGTGACGGTATCTGCTCGCCGGGAGCTATCCCAACCTCTGTTGGGTTAATCCGTGGCGTTCTTGCGGAGCGGGGCTCTCACCCCGCGGGAACCGGCTGCGGATAATGCGCATACCTTTGGGACGTTTTGTATTATCTTTTCCGTCTCGCCAACGCAATAGAATTTTTATTACTGTGTGACAATATTCAGATAATGCGCTTTTTTACAGTAGGTCTGATTGTAGATTTATCGTTTCGCCAACATGGGGGAGTGTTTGTGGATGACTATGCTTTGATTTCAAACGTTAACGGAGAGCGGGCCGGAAACTGCGGGGGACCGCGCCTTGCGGGAGGTTTTATAAATGCGGTTAGGTGCCTTTAGTTAGTAACGCTTATCGTTTCGTTACTCTCACTTGCGGGCCTCCGTGGGGGAATTTCTGCCCACCGCGAGGTGCGGCCCGCTCGGCCCCTGCGTTACACTCCGGGTCCGCCAAGAGGAAAGGCTTACAGTCCGAGGCACGAGGACCGGATAGGGCAACAGAATAGGTTTGCCGGATTATAACCTCTCCACTGTTTTTTGCAATACTATCTTAAATACGCTGCGGAGCGATGCGCTTACCGGTAGTAGCAACAGCGCGTATATTATCGCGTACACCGCGGCAGTGGCCGCCGCCAGAACGAAGAATGATGTGAGCGAGCCTGCCTGCGGTGCCATGTGTAGGAGCCATGCCACCACCACGTGCGTGGCCGCCAGCAGTGTCAGGTATTTGAGCAGAGTGGTGTAGAACGAGAGCACCCCTACGCGGCAGAACCCCTCCCGGTAGAGGAACACCGGTTTCCAGAATAGCACCACTATGCCTGTGCTGACGAGCGTTCCTGCCACCACGCCTATGAGTCCGTACATTATCCCCCCTGCCACTGATATCACTATGTTCAGTCCCGCCTCTAACCATGCCGACCACACGTCCTTGTATAGCCCGTAGCCGTTGAGGAATACCGTTATGGGCTGTCGGAGCAGGGCTATGTATAGGGCGGCTAGCATACACACGAAGGTGGCCTCGTCGAGCAGATAACGTTCCCCGAGCCATATCGATATGAACGGGTCGGCGAGGAGCAGGGCGCATCCGCACAGCACCCCTGCCAGATACATGGTGGTGGTGGCGTATTGCCGGAAGACGTGCTGTATCTTGTCGCGGTCGCCCTCCGACACGAGGTTGCCCACACCGGCCCACGCCCCCGAGAAGCACGATGCCACGAAGGTGGTCAGCTTGCTTATTATCATGGCGTAGTTGTAGTAGAGGGTGACCGTGGCGAGCGATATGAAGTGGGCTATCACCACCGAGTCGGTCTGCGTGAGTACCACCGCCGCGAATTTGTGCGACACTATCTGTTTGAGGTTACGGAATACCGGCTTGTACTCGCCTCTTATGGAGCGTCCGAGTGCGAACGACGGTTTGAGCCAAGGATACTCCCGTCCCACGCGCCGCTCCAATAGCCACGAGTAGACTACGGCCGCCACTGTCTCCAGCACGAGGAACGAGGCGTAACCTCCCCCCAGCCATAAGAGCGCCGCCATCTGCAAAGCTATCTTGCTTATGGTGACGGTGTTGAATATGCGCACTATTATATATCCGCGTTGGTAGGCCGAGAGCAGATATTGCTTGTAGTTGACGAAATAGCTGAGCGACGAGGTGGCGAGGAATGTCAGAAACGACAACATTACGGTGACGGGCGGCACCTGCTCGTCGAGAAACGAGGGCATGAAGAACATTATGGCCACCCCCACCGTCACTACGCCTGCGCCTATGAGCCTGAACAGATAGCAGAAGAGCGATACTATGCGATTGATCTCCTCGCGGTCGTCGTCGTATATGGGTTTGAAGAGGGCGTATATGATGGCGGTGGAGATGCCTATGTCGGCCATGTTGAGCAGCCCTACGGTAAACTGCATGGTGGTGGTGAGGCCGCTGAGAGTGTCGCCGAGATACTCCAGGAATATCTTGCGGGAGAATAGGTTGAGTCCTAACATGAGGAAATAGAAGAACAGAGATGTCCTCGCGTTCCTCAGTCCGTGTCTTATGCGTTCGCTCATGCCTTGTACCCGGTCTATTTATCGGTTCGTAATCTCTTTGCGCCGCCGTTGTCTCCGTACGGCTGTAAAAAAGGGGGCTGTACATACCCCCGGATAAAGTGTGATATAATCTTTCTCAGCCTCTCCGCATACGACACGCATCCGCCCTCTGCCTCGCATTACAGGCCTGCCTGCATGTCCGGAATATGACTCCGGTCACATAGCGGCATACCTCTGTTCTGAACGCATGTCTTGGAATATGTACGTCCGTAGCGGATATGTCACCGTCGAGAAGATAACACCCGTGCAAAGCTCCTCCTGCGAAGATGTGTCCGTGCAAAATGCTCTCTGCCGTAAGGCCCGGCACGAAGCGTTTATCTTACCCCTCCGTTCTTAGCCTCCATAGAGAGGGTGGCGTGCGGAACTATCTTGAGGCGCTCTTTCGATATGAGCTTGCCCGTCTCGCGGCAGATGCCGTATGTCTTGTTCTCGATGCGCACCAAGGCGGCCTCGAGATGCTGTATGAACTTGAGCTGACGTTGCGCCAGACGTCCCGACTCCTCTTTGGATAGGGTGGCCGCCCCCTCTTCGAGTATCTTGAAGGTGGGGGAGGTGTCGTCGGTGCCGTTGCTCGAGGTGTGGGTAATGGTGGCCCTGAGCAGGTCGTAGTCGGCACGTGCCTTTTCGAGCTTCTGTAATATTATCGCCTTGAACTCGGCCAACTCCTCGTCCGAATATCTCGTCTTTTCAGTATCTGACATAGCTGGTGGTTTTAAAGGTGTAACGGTTTTCGTCTATCGTTATGTAAAGATATGTATTATCTAACTAAAAAACAATATTTTTATTACAACAGACACGTTTTATTTCGCAAACCGCTACGTGTTACACGCGTACCACAGCCACCTCCGCCTCGGTGTCGTTGATGGCGACCTTCTGGGCACCCTCCACCGGCGACGGCGCAACTGTCACCTCCACGGCCAGCGTCTGCGCGCCTATGTAGTCGGCGTACTCCTCTATGGCCCTGTCCAGCTCGGGGTTGGATGCGAATGTCACCCTTATCTTGTCGGTGACCTCGAAGCCGGACTCCTTGCGGATGTTCTGTATTCTGTTGACAGCCTCGCGGGCGATACCCTCACGGCGCAGATCCTCGGTGACGGTCACGTCCAAGGCTACGGTGAGCTTACCCTCTGAGGCTACCAGCCATCCCGGTATGTCCTCGGAGGTTATCTCGAAGTCGCACGCCTCCAGACGGTGCTTCTCGCCGCCCACCGAGAGCATGAAGAAGCCCTCCCTTTCGAGCTGCGATATATCCTCCTGCGATAGACGACCCACTGCCGCACCCACCTCTTTCATCAAGGGGCCGAATTTGGGACCGAGCGCCTTGAAGTTGGGTTTTATGCGTTTGGTGAGCACTCCGGTGGTGTCTGTTATGTACTCTATCTCCTTGACGTTGACCTCGGAGAGTATCAGGCCCGATACCTCCTCTATCTTCTCGCGCATGCCCGCCTCCATTATGGGTATCATCATCTTGCTCAGAGGCTGGCGTACCTTTATGCTCACCTTGCGACGGAGCGCCAGCACCATAGACGATATGCGCTGCGCCATAGACATGCGCTCCTCCAGCGCGGTGTCGATATGCGCCGCGTCGGCCTCGGGGAAGGGGGCGAGGTGAACCGACCCGTGCTCCTTGCCGTCGAGGGAGTGGAGATCCTGATAGAGACGCTCGGCCATGAACGGCGCAAAGGGGGCCAATAGGCGGCTGACCGTCTCGAGGCAGGTGTAGAGGGTCTGATAGGCCGCGAGCTTGTCTTCGGTCATCATACCGCCCCAGAAACGTTTGCGGTTGAGACGCACGTACCAGTTGGAGAGGTTCTCTCCCACGAACTCTATGATGGCACGTGCCGCAGGGGTGGGGTCGTAGCTCTCCAAAGAGCCTCTGACGTCGCTCACAAGCGTGCCGAGGAGCGAGAGTATCCAGCGGTCTATCTCGGGGCGTCGCTCTACCGGCACCTCTATTTCGTTGCCGGTGAAGCCGTCGACGTTGGCGTAGAGTGCGAAGAAGCTGTATGTGTTGTAGAGCGTGCCGAACATCTTGCGGCGCATCTCGTCCACACCCTCAATGTCGAATTTGAGGTTATCCCACGGCTGTGAGTTGCTTATCATGTAGAGGCGTACGGCATCGGCTCCGTATTTGCCGATAACCTCGAACGGGTCTACGGCGTTGCCGAGGCGTTTGCTCATCTTGTTGCCGTTCTTGTCGAGCACGAGGCCGTTCGATATTATGTTCTTGAACGCCACCGAGTCGAATAGCATCACGGCCAGCGCGTGGAGCGTGAAGAACCAGCCGCGCGTCTGGTCTACGCCTTCGGCGATGAAGTCGGCGGGGAAGAGGCCGTCGAGCCCCTTTTCGCCCGTCTCGAACGGGTAGTGGTTCTGCGCGTAGGGCATTGCGCCCGAGTCGAACCATACGTCTATGAGGTCGCTCTCGCGTCGCATCGGCTCGCCTTTGGAGCTTACCAGCACTATGTCGTCGACGTATGGACGGTGCAGGTCGATGCCCTCGTAGTTCTCTTTGGAGTAGTCGCCGGCGCGGAATTTTTCGAGCGGGTTGCTATTCATCAGCCCGGCCGCCACCGACCTCTCTATCTCTTCTTTTAGCTCCGCCACCGAGCCTATGCACTTTAGCTCGTCGTGGTCCTCGGTAGCCCATATCGGGAGCGGGGTGCCCCAGTAGCGCGAACGCGACAGGTTCCAGTCGACGAGGTTCTCGAGCCACTTGCCGAAGCGTCCGAAGCCTGTGGACTGCGGCTTCCAGTTGATGGTGTCGTTAAGCTCTATCATGCGGTCGCGTACGGCGGTGGTCTTGATGAACCACGAGTCGAGCGGGTAGTATATCACCGGCTTGTCGGTACGCCAGCAGTGGGGGTAGTTGTGGGTGTGCTTCTCCGTCTTGAAGAGCAGGCCCGCCCCTTTGAGCATCACGCATATGTCTATGTCGAGCGTTATGTCTTTCTCGGTCAGGCGCTCGTCGTAGGCGTTCTTGACATAGCGCCCCTCGTACTCCTTGTAAAGGGCGGTGTCGATATTGTTTTTGACGAAGTCGTCGTCCAAGTCGCTCGTCAGGAAGAACTTGCCCGTACGGTCTACCATCGGCACCTGTTTGCCCGCCTTGTCTGTCATCACCAACGGGGGGATGCCGGCCTGTTTGGCCACGCGGTCGTCATCGGCGCCGAACGTGGGGGCTATGTGCACTATGCCGGTACCGTCCTCGGTGGTCACGTAGTCGCCGCCTATGACGCGGAATGCGTCGCCGTCGGGCTTGATCCAAGGTATGAGCTGGCGGTAGCGTATGCCGACCAGCTCCGAGCCTTTGTGGCGTCCGAGCACCCGGAAAGGTATGTTCTTGCCGCTTCCGTCGTACTCCTCCATCTTCAGCTCCGCATTGGCGGCGGGGAAGTAGGCCCCGAGCAATGCCTCGGCTATTACTACGGTGACGGGTTCGCCGGTGTAGGGGTTGAACGTGGCCACGCGCAGATACTCTATCTGAGGTCCTACCGCGAGGGCGGTGTTGGAGGGCAGGGTCCACGGGGTGGTGGTCCATGCGAGGAAGTAAAGCCTGCCGTGCGCCCCCTCGAATAACTTCTCGCTGGCGCTGTCGCGCACCACCTCGAACTGCGCCGTGCAGGTGGTGTCCTTTACGTCGCGGTAGCACCCCGGCTGGTTGAGTTCGTGGTTGGAGAGTCCTGTGCCGGCGGCGGGGGAGTAGGGCTGTATGGTGTAGCCCTTGTATAGCAACCCCTTGCCGTGCAGCTCCTTGAGCATCCACCAAAGGGTCTCTATGTATTTGTTGTCGTAGGTGATGTAGGGGTCGTCCATATCCACCCAGTAGCCCATCAGTTCGGTGAGGTTGCGCCACTGGGCCGTGTAGGTCATAACCTCGCTGCGGCAGGTACGGTTGTACTCCTCTATGGTTATCTTGCGGCCTATGTCCTCTTTGGTGATGCCGAGCTTCTTCTCCACGCCCAGCTCCACGGGCAGACCGTGGGTGTCCCAGCCCGCCTTGCGCGGCACCTGATAGCCGCATTGGGTCTTGTAACGGCATATAACGTCCTTTATGGTGCGGGCCATGACGTGGTGTATGCCCGGCATGCCGTTGGCCGAGGGGGGACCCTCGAAGAATATGAATTTGGGCGCCCCTTCGCGCAGTTCTATGCTTCGGCGGAAAGTGTCGTTCTTTTTCCACAACGACAATACGTCGTCGTTGATGGCTGAGAGGTCGAGACCTTTGTATTCTGGAAACTTGGCCATAAGAGTTATTGTTTTGCCTACAAAGGTAGGTAAAAATTGATTGTCTGACAATCTTTTTTAAGGTGTGGCGGGGTGTTGTGAATCTGGCAACGGAGGCGATGTCATGACGGGGCGATTGTTTCCCCTAATCTGGGCGCTGTGAGTGGGGCGTGCGTTACCGCAGTTTCAGAAACACGCTGTCGCCGCGGACGGTCTGTGTCGTTACCATGCCGGCGCCGTCGGGCACTACCGTCTTGCCGCGTCTCTCCAACAGGAGCATGGCATCGCGCAGGGCCATGCCGCGGGTGTCGGGCAGGGTGTCGGTGGGGGCTACGGAGCGTATTACGCCGGTGGAGTCGCTTCGCACGAATGTGCCCGAGGTGTTGCCTTTGAGCCTCACCCCTATCTTCTCCGACATGCGTACGACCCTGTCGCGGTCGCCGCCTTTGACCTGCGGTGCGGTGCGTGCGCGTGCCTCGGCCTCCATCTCTTTTTTCCTCGCGGCCTCCGATATGCGTGTCGGACGTGCCGCGCCTCCTCCCCAGTCGGGCGACTGCGAGTAGACCTTGTCGGCTATGGCGCGGAATACGGGGCCCGACAGCGAGCCGCCGTAATATAC
>CAMWRR010000102.1 GCA_947176715.1 uncultured Rikenellaceae bacterium
CCCCACTACCGAGCTGGTGTCGTGTATGGCTATGGCCGCCCATGTGCCGAACTGGTGCTGTGTCAGCTCTAACCACTCGCCTACGGGCGGGAATACGAACAGGGCCACTGCGTTGAGTATGAATACGGTAGCCAGCGAGAGCGAAATATCGTCGTCATCGGCGTTTATCACGGGCGAGACGGCGGCGATGGCGCTACCGCCGCAGATGGCGGTGCCTACCGATATGAGATAGCTGCTCTTTTTGTTTATGCCGAGCAGTCGTCCTATCAGAAAGCCCAGTACCAACACTCCCACGACCGATACCACGGTGAATATCATCCCGTCGCGGCCCGCGGCCAGCGAGCTGTGCAGGTTCATGCCGAATCCCAGACCCACTACCACGTACTGCAACAACCTCTTGGACCATCTCTTTGAGAAAGAGGCTACCGGCGTACCCAGCGACATGGCAAAGGCTATGCCCGCGAATAACGCTATGGCCGGCGAGCAGAAAAACGATCCGGCAAGACATACCCAAAACAGCGTCTTGCTCCACTTGTCTATGTAATTTTTTATCATAATGCAATGATATGATTACGCACGAAATCTCCTATCGCCCTATTATGAATATCGCAGGCCTTTTATGAAGCGTAGGGCAGGCGGCCTTGCGCCATCCGGCCACCGTGTCGGTGCGGATATACTCCCGTGGCGAGGTTATGTCGCAGGCTACGGTGAGCCGTGCGGCGGGGGAGAGGGTCTTGAGCAGAGTCTCCAACAGTTTGTCGTTGCGATACGGGGCCTCGATGAATATCTGGCTGTATCCGTCGGCGAGGGCCGACCTCTCCATGCGGGCTATGGCGGCACGTCGCGCATCATCCTTTATGGGGAGATAGCCGTTGAATGTGAATGTCTGTCCGGTTAGCCCCGAGGCCATGAGCGACATTATTACGGACGATGCGCCAACCAACGGCACCACCTTTATGCCCCTGCGGTGAGCCGCCGCCACTAATTCGGCTCCGGGGTCGGCAACGGCCGGTACCCCAGCCTCGGACATCAGCCCCATGTCGAAGCCGTCGAGCGCGGGGCGTAACATGGCCTCTATCTCCTCGGACGGCGTATGTTCGTTGAGCACCTCGAACGAGAGGCCGTATATGTCGATGCCGCGTTTGAGGCTCCCTATGAAGCGGCGTGCCGTGCGCAACTCCTCCACTACATAGTGCCGGAGCGATACTATAATATCGCTCACCGCTTCGGGCTGGCTGTAGGAGAGTCCGCATTCGGTGTCGAGCGGAGTGGGTATGAGATAGAGTTTTCCCGTCATGGTTTAAGCTATGCGGCCCGTTGTCAGTCTTCGTCCTCCAATATCTCTATGTCGAACACGAGGGGGTCGAACGGCCTTATGTAGACGCCGTTGCTGTTGTCGCCCGTGGTTCCGTAACCCCATTCGGACGAGAATACCACCGTGCCCTTCTCGCCGCGCTTCATGTTGTTTATGGCCAGCATGAAGCCCTTGACGAAGGTGGTGGCGTCGCCTTTGACGCTCATGGCGGTGTAGGAGTTGGAGCTGTCGTATATCTTGTTGGCTACGGCCACCTCCTCTACATTGGTGTCGAACACCTTGCCGTCAAGGTAACGGCCTGTGTAGAATACCTTTACCTCGTCCTCTTCGCCTATCGTCTCACCTGTGGTTATCGGTCGCGTTATACGAAGATAGACGCCGTCTTTGAGGGAGTCCGACACCAATTTGTCGAGCTTGTCGGTAGCGTAGTCGATAACCTCCCGTTTGCTTATCTCGGCAGGGTCGTCCGATGCGTTGTTGAGGCGGAACGTACGGTAGATGGGGGTGCCTCCCGACAGGGTGATGTTACCCTCGAAGCCGGTGACGTACACCTCCGAGGTCCCCGAGCCGTAGCCCCACCGTGAGCTGCAATACATCTCCACCGAGTCGCCCACGCTCATCTGGGGCAATACCTTGTATACCCCGGGGGTGAGATCCTGACTGTCTATATAGAAGTATATCTCCGGAACGAAGTGTGTGAGTTCGGTGTAGGTGCCGAGCCTGCGGGCTATGTCGCCGTACATGTTGAAGATGTAGTTGCCCTCTAGGTCGGTGCCCAGCCCGGTGAGGTATACCCAGCTCACTCCGTCGGTGAGCGATACCTTTTCGGCTCCATCTTTGGCGGGGTATATCTTGTAGTACAGACCGTCGTCCACCTTGGGTATGTCAGGGCGGTTGTTCTTCATCCATCCGGCCAACGCCGCCTCTTCCATTGCCGTGTCGTCGATGCCTTTATTCTCGGCGCACGATGCAAAGAGGGCTGCCGCCATTACCAATATCCCGAATATCCTATTCATGCTTGCGTATCTTTTTTATATCGGCAAATATAGCTATTGTAGTCGACTTTTTCACAATACCGACCATTTTGTTGTCGTATGCCAGCTCGGAGGGGACGAATATCATGAGCGAATCGTGCTCCAATGCGTTGTTTATACCCCTTGCGAAGCCTTTTATTATCTCGGTCTCCCCGTATTTTACGGCTAACGGTTCGAGCGACATGTAGTGCGTGTCGAACCCATTCTCCTCGGCCAATGCCGCTATGTTGGTGGCGAACAGCGAGTCGGGCTTGCTGAAGAAGGTGTACATGGCATAGTCGATCCATACCGAGTCGCCCGGCTCTACGCGTAGCGAGGCGGGGTCGGCGGCCAACGTGTTGAGGCGGGTTATGAATACGCCGTCGCGTTCCGATACCGGGGTGGAGAGGCTCTCCGTATATTTTATTATGCGTTCGCGCTGGGCGCCGTTGCTGTTCTGGTCGTCGCCTTTGTTGCATCCGCATAGTATGGCCGCTACGGCTGTGAGTGTTGTTAACAGGTTAGGTCTCATGCTGTTACATTTTAGAGGCATCGCCGGTAAGGCCCGTCTTTTCGAGCAGTGCGTCTATCTGCGGACGGTGACCGCGGAACTCCACGTAGGTCTCCATCTCGGGGCGGCGGCCTCCGGATGAGAGCAGCTTGCGGAAAGCGGCGGCCGTCTCCTTGTCGTAGATGCCCCTCTCCTTGAAGAGCGAGTAGGCGTCGGCCTCCAGCACCTCGGCCCATTTGTAGCTGTAATATCCTGCCGCATATCCGCCCGCGAATACGTGCGAGAACGATGGCGAGAAGTAACACCCCTCCACGGCGGGCAATACGGATGCCTTGTCGATGGCCTTGCGCTCGAATGCGGCTACGCTCTCCTCCACGGGGGCGGTGACGGTGTGCCATGCCATGTCGTCTATGCCGAAGCCGAGCTGACGGCTCGATGCGTATCCGCTAAGGTAGTTGCGGCTCTCTATTATCTTGTTTATCAGTGAGTCGGGTATCACCTCGCCGGTGCGGTAATCTTTTGCCCAGAGCGACAGGAAGTCGCGCTCGGTGGCCCAGTTCTCCATTATCTGCGAGGGCAGCTCCACAAAGTCCCATGCCACGTTGGTGCCCGAGAGCGACGTATAGCGTCCCTCGGCGAATATGCCGTGCAGGGCGTGGCCGAACTCGTGCAACAGCGTCTCCACCTCGCGGAACGTGAGCAGGGAGGGGCTGTCGGCCGTGGGTTTGGTGACGTTGGTGACCACCGTTATGTGGGGACGGTCGTCTACGCCGGCCATGTGCGTAAGCTCTTTCATGGGGTTCATCCACGCTCCGCCGCGCTTGCTCTCGCGGGGGAAGAAGTCCATGTAGAGGACGGCCAGATAGCTGCCGTCGGCATCGAACACCTCGTACGCCTTGACATCGGGGTGCCATACCTCTATCTCCTTGTTCTCGCGGAACGTTATGCCGTAGAGTCTGCCGGCGAGCATGAACAGGGCCTCCTGTACGCTTTCGAGCCGGAAATAGGGCTTGAGCATACTGTCGCTCAGGGAGTAGCGGTCGTTCTTGAGCCTCTCGCTCCAGTAGGAGAAGTCCCACGGCATCATCTCTCCGGAGTGTCCGTGTGATGCGGCGTAGTCGGCCACCTGCCTAACATCGCGACGGGCGAAGGGCATCGACCTGTCCAACAGCTCGTTGAGGAACTCCTCGACGTTTCTGCGGTTACCGGCCATGCGCTCCTCCAATACGTAGTCGGCGTAGGTGTCGTAGCCGAGCAGTGCGGCCTTGCGGCGTCTGAGGTCGGCTATGCGTTTGAGTATTGCGGTGTTGTCGTGGCTCGTACCCTCGGTGCAGCGGCTACCGTAGGCTCGGTACAGCTTCTCTCGCAGGTCGCCCCTCGACGAGAACTGCATGAACGGGCCGTAGCTCGGGGCCTGCAGGGTTATCACCCACCCCTCCTTGCCGCGTTCCGATGCCTCCTCTGCCGCCGCGGCTACCACGTAGTCGGGCAGACCGGCAAGCTCCTCCTTGTCGGTAAGGTGAAGCGTGTAGTCGTTGGTGGCGTCCAGTATGTTCTTCTCGAAGTCGAGGCTGAGGGTGCCTAACTCCTTGTTTATCCTGCCCAGCTCCTCTTTGTCCTCGTGCGAGAGGAGGGCGCCGCCGCGTGCGAACTCCTTGTAGGTATTCTCGAGCAACATGGTCTGCTCCTCGTCAAGCCCGAGCGATGCGCGGTTGTCGTAGACCGCCTTGATGCGTCCGAACAGCTTGTCGTTGTGGTGAATGCGGTCGCCGAGTTCGGTCACCGTCTCGTTTACCTCCATGGCTATCTGTTGCAGGGAGTCGGAGGTGTGGGCCGAGTTGAGGTTGAACAGAACGCTGCACGCCAGTCCGAGACGGTCCGAGGCGTGTTCGAGTGCCTCTACGGTGTTGCCGAAGTCGGGCGCGGCCGGGTTGTCGGCTATGGCGTCGATGTTAGCCTGTGTCTCTATGACGAGCGCGTCGACGGCGGGGCGGTAGTGTTCGAGTTTTATGGAGCCGAAAGGGACGGTGTTATGCGGTGTGTCCCAGTGGCCGAGAAGCGGATTTTCGTTTTTCATGTCGGTGCATCCTGTTATTATCGCCGCCGCAAGGAGGACGGCTATGTGTTTAGATATCATTTGGCTATGGCTGTTGCTTCATATTTTCGTGCAACGTCTTGTAAAAACGTGTGCCGGTGGCTCTGAATTGTGTGCGGCGGCTTAGTAATAGCTGTCGTATATGTTGTCGAGATAGCCGCTGCTCTTCTCGTATTTCATGTCGGAGAGCATGCCCGATTTGACCCTTATGTTGAAATTCCAGCTCTTGCGGAAACCTATCGGCACCCACGTGAAGCTCATCTGCCAGCAATGGAGGTCGCGCGTGAGCGTCACCGAGCCGGGTGTCAGCTTCATGCTCTCGAAGTCGAAGCCGCCGTTGAAGTCGAGCCCGAACTTGGATGTCAGGTTGACGGAGCCGTTGAAGTTGAGCGTCTGCGTGATGGAGGAGGTGAGCCCCGGCTTGGAGTAGCTGAAGTTGTAGTTGAAGGTCAGGTTCCAAGGCACCGAGAAGTCGTAATACCTCATCGACAGCAGACGTTGTTGTTCGGCATAGTCTATCTGGTTGCGCGAGAAGAAATCCTGTTGTTCGGGCGTTGCCGATGCGGGCAGGGCGTTACTGCCCGTGCCCCCCTCCAGTCCGAGAACGCTTCGGAACGAGTAGCCGAACGAGAAGCCGAGGTTGGTCAGACGCACCAGCTTGTTGTTGTGCGACATGGCGAAGTGGCGTGTCTTGCGGCCCTGTGCGTCGATGGCGTAGGGGTCGAGAGTGGCGTTGAAGTTGATGCCCAGTGAGTTGAACAGCGTGGTTCGTGCCGATATGACGAACGGCGCCAGCTTCATTGAGTCGGCAAGGAAGTTGTACGACGAGCTTATGTTGAGGCTCTCCAGTAGCTTTATCTTCTTGTAGCCGGTGGTGTCCTTGTCCGACCGCACCTTCATCTCCAAGGTGTTGCCCAGCGAGAAGTTTATCGACGCGCTTCTGCCGCGCGAGGGTACTCCGAAGATGTTGTCCTGATAGGGCGAGTAGTAGCCTATGGTGCCGAGAGAGTCGGTCTGTATCGGACGCCAGAAGCCGTGCTTGGAGGTGCCGAAGTCGGGTGTGAAAGAGCCGCTTACGGAGGGTGTCATCACATGTCGTATGGCCTTGACGGGGCCACCCTCCTTGAACTCGAACATACCGTAGAGGCGGGTGGTGAAGCTGGCTGACACGCGGTAGTCGTAGACGCGGTAGAAGCCGTGGGTGGTGTCGGTGGCCACCTGCTGAGCCAGTACGGGGTCCCATGCCCTGTTGACACGGTCGAAATACCACCGCTCTGTGTAGCTGAACGACGGACTGACGGTCAGATATTTGAGTATGTTGAACGAGGTGGATACGGGTATCTCGTGGCGCATGCCGTATTTCATGTCTTTCTTGAACATCTCGCTGGTGAACATCCTGTTCTGCTTGGTGGAGACATTGTTGTTGAATGTGGCCGTGTAGCTGAACGATATCTTCTCGTACCACCGTTGCTTGCCCGTGGCGTTCTTGCGCTGGAACGGGAATACGCGCGATACGTTGAACACGAAGTTGGGAAGCGACAGCATCACCGAGGAGTCGCGGTTGTTCTGCGAGTGCTGTATGTTGGTGCTCAGCGAGAAGGGTGTGCCGGCCCATGTGCGCGAATAGGCTATCGACGAGTTGGTCTGCGAGCTTACGTAATCTTGTATGTTGGTGGCGTCGTATTTGTTGTAGCTGCTGGTGGAGTAGTTGACGCTGGCCGAGAATGTCGACCCGGGACGGAATTTGGGGTCCTGCGAGTGGGTCCACATTATGCGGTAGTTGTTCATGTTGGCGTAGTCGGTGGAGCCCCGCTGGCCTATCACGTCCTTGGAGTAGTTGAGGTTGAAGTTGCCGTTGAACTTGTATCGTTTGCGGTAGGTGGATATAGCCGAGGCCTCCCATGAGCCCATCGTGTAGATGCCGCCGGTGAGGGCCAGGTCCATATAGTCGTTGAATACGAAGTAGTAGCC